>DASYTP010000041.1:0-2669 GCA_036002145.1 Bacteroidota bacterium
CTGTCGGCGTGAGGACGGTAATTGCGGAAATCGATACTGACGAATCGGCGACAGTATCACACGAGACTCCGAAACCACCCGCGGTTGAGCCGGCGAGGCCGGTAATGAAAACGAACGTGCAGGATGTCACGCCTGCCGGACGCATTCCTCAGCCGGCCGTTTCGCAACCGGCCCCGGAAGGGGGGCGGTTTTATTCGCCTTTGGTGTTGAACATTGTGCGTGAAGAAAGAATCTCAATGGGTGAGCTTGAGCGCGTACCCGGCACGGGGGAGGGGGGAAGAGTGTCGAAGAAAGATATTCTTGCCTATGTCGAGGCGAAGAAGAAAGGGATTGCCCTTCCACCGGCTGCCCCGGCGATGCCGATTTCACAGGGGGTACCGCATGCAGGACCTGCGACGGGCCCCGCGGCGCCGCACATTGAAGCCGCGTTGAAGCACGTTGAAACCGGTGACCTCGTGAAAAAGTATCCACTGCCTCAACACGAAATCTTGCAAATGAGTAATATCCTCCAGAAGATGGGAGACCATATGGTGAGGAGCAAACAGACGTCACCCCACGTGTATGAAGTCCACGAATGTGACATGTCGAGCGTCGACGCGGTTCGCCGGCGCAACGCTCCGGCGTTTGAAAAGCGGGAAGGATTCAAGCTCACCTATATGCCGTTCATCTGCGATGCGGTCGTGCAGGCGCTGAAACAATTTCCATTGGTGAACTCCCAGATCGATGGCGACAAGATCATCATGAAGAAGTTCGTCAATCTGGGCATCGCAGTCGCGACGGAAAGCGGATTGATTGTCCCGGTAATTAAGAATGCGGACGAGAAGAATTTTACCGGCCTTGCGAGGGGTGTAAATGATCTTGCGGCGCGTGCCCGCACGAAGAAGCTGACTCCACCCGATATCGAAGCAGGCTCATTTACCATCACCAACTACGGCGGGTTCGGCGCCATGATCGGTACCCCCATTATCAATCAGCCGCAAGTCGCGATTCTCGGCATCGGCACCATAACGAAACGTCCGGTCGTGATCTCCTCCGCGGGCGGAGGCGATGCAATCGCCATCAGGTCTATCTCGTACTTCACCCTCTCATTCGATCACCGCATCGTCGATGGAGCACTGGGGGGAAGTTTTTTGAGTGCAGTCATTCGGAAACTTGAAAGTATTGCTGAAGATCAGGTTGTTTGAAGGAAAGCTCGAAGCACGAAATCCGAATTCCGAAACAAATTCGAATTAAGATATGTCGTAAAGAATCCAAGGAAACGAATTACTGGCTGCAACTAATAACTTGCGGGAACAATGAAAAAGAGCATCAAGGCAGCCTCATTCAAGAATCTATTGAGCTCATGAAAATATTTGGTAGCATTCTAAGAAAATCGGAGTAATACTACGATCAAGCAAGTTTGGCAATTTCGGATTTCGAATTTGTTTCGAATTTCGATATTCGAATTTCGGATTTTCTAACGTTATGGAATACATCATCCAGGAACTCCCGTCACCACAGGCTTCGGCCGACCTCACCCATCGTCCCCGCCCCGAGTGGCTGAAGGCGCGCATCCCCGGCGGAGAGCATTACGCTCGCCTGAAAGATATTATCGACTCGCATCAGCTTCACACCGTATGCCAGGAAGCGCGTTGCCCGAACATGGGGGAGTGCTGGAATCACGGCACCGCAACGTTCATGATTCTCGGCGATGTCTGTACGCGCAGCTGCGGGTTCTGTGCCGTGAAAACCGGAAAGCCGCTTGAGCTGGATGCTGCAGAGCCGCTGCGGGTCGCGGGGGCGGTGAAGCTTCTCGGTCTCCGTCATGCCGTCATTACTTCGGTGAATCGCGACGAATTGTACGACGGTGGAGCGCAGATCTTCGCAGAGACAATCCGGCAGGTGCGTGAACTGAATCCTGAGACAAGGATCGAGGTATTGATTCCCGATTTCAAAGGGGAAGAGTTTGCATTGAATATGGTTCTCGACGCGTTGCCGGACATCCTGAACCATAATACCGAAACCGTTCCCCGATTATATGATCGCGTACGCCCGCAGGCGCAGTATCGCCGATCGCTTCAACTTCTCGACCGCGCACGGCGCAGGGGATTTCTCACGAAAACAGGACTCATGCTCGGGCTCGGGGAGGAAATCGGAGAAGTGGTCGAGGTTATGAATGATCTGCGCGACATTGGCTGCGAGATCCTGACGCTCGGACAGTATCTGCAGCCGACGAAGGGACATCTCCCCGTCGTACGCTTCGTCCACCCTGATGAGTTCCGAATGCTGAAGGAAACAGGCCTCTCGATGGGGTTCAGGCATGTAGAGTCCGGGCCTCTCGTGCGGAGTTCATATCACGCGGAGCAGCAGCTCTTAAAAACGTTGGTCTAAGTTGATGGTCTTCCCCGCGATGGGTTTCATGCCGGGCGGGAAGCGGTCCGGGCTGGAATTTCACCTTCTACGGTGATACGACTCATCCCGCGTGCGCTTGTACACGGCATCAGATTTTTCCACCGGTGGTATATTCGGGCGTCTGTCAGGGGGTGTCAGGAGATAGCGAATCCACTCCTTGAGAAAGCTGAGAGGTTGGTCCTTAAGGATGAAGCCGTCGTTTTTTGTTTTGGAAATGGCGTTGAGTGTATTCTGATCCTTGAAGCCCGAGACGAATATGAAAGGGATCGACTGATGTT
>DASYTP010000042.1:0-6077 GCA_036002145.1 Bacteroidota bacterium
AGTCGATGAAACCGGACAATTCATCGGAGTACTCATGTCGATAGAACGTCCCAAGGCCAAACCCGTTAGTCGACACCATGATGTCCACGCCTAACGAGTTGTACAGTGTCGAGGAGGAAAGAGGAGTAGGCTCCAGCGTACCGAAGACAATCGTGCTGTCGCGCGAGAAGGATCCGCCACCAGTAGACTGAGCCTGGGCGTTCGAAAAGCTCAGGGAAGAAACCACAATGAACGATGTGAAGATTCTATACATACTTTAATATAGTTCCGAGAAATTGGAAAGTCAACTGGAACGGGATTTGGGTAGAACGTGTCTCAGTTTGCAGCGATGGCCTGCATCGACCTCCCGCAAAACATCCTCCCCTTGCGAAGGGGAGGATTATAGGAGCGGTTAACGAGTGCATGATCACTCACATTTTGGTTCTCTGATTCAAACTGATACACTACCGGGATTTGGGATTGGGGAGAAGAAAATAGATAAATGGATAAATGGATGAATGGATGAATGGAAAAATATCCGCCAGGGGCGTCGCGCCGGAGGCAGATCCGCCTCCGGCGGAGATGCGTCTCCGGCGCAGATCAATGAATAAGTGCACTGGTGTCGTGGTCTCCAAATAGCCTTAAGAAAGTCCCGGAGGCCTGCCCGACTGAACAACGCCAGTCGGTCAGGCGGGGACGACCTGTTTATGGTACCCAATCTGCCACAATCAGCCCCAAGCTCCGGAGGAGCGGCCTTAAGTCTTTCAGACGAAACAACGGGACCATGACACTAGATGACTCGGAAGATCCCGAATTTCAAATATTTCGTTTCGGGCATTGTGGGAAGGACCGGGTGGTCGAGGGATGCGCCGTGCCATTCCAACAAGCTGATGTCCCGGCCCGCCGCCCGGGCGCAAGTGTTGATGATTTCGATGAAAGTTTCTTCATAAATATGGTGGGAGCAGGAGGCGGTCGCGAGGATGCCGTTCGGTTTCAGGATTGATAGTGCGAGTGTGTGAAGCTCCTTGTACCCGCGTTGTGCCCGGCGGACCGTTTTTTTGTTCTTTGCAAACGACGGTGGATCGAGCGCGATCACATCGAGCTTTTCGCTCCGTAGCGCGGCAGATTTCAGATATTCGAATGCATCTTCAGCGATGAAGCGTGCCCGATGATCGAGATTATTGAGCTTCGCGTTGCCCGAAGCGTTGTTCACGGCTGCCTGGGAGACATCGACGCCGATGACTTCCGAAGCTTCAGCGAACGCGGCGTTGAGCGCGAAGCCGCCGTCGTTGCAGAAACAGTCGAGGACCCGGCATCCCTTGACGTAGCGTCTGAACGCTTTCCGGTTTTCCCTCTGATCGAGGAAGAACCCGGTCTTCTGCCCATCGAGGAGATTGATCTTATACTTAATGCCGTTTTCGGTAATGACGGTCTCATTTCCCGATCCACGGAGGAGCCCCTTTTTCTGCTCCAGTCCTTCAAGCTGCCGGAAGATCGTTTCGTTGCGTTCGATAATTGCCCCGGGATGCAAAAGCGAGTCGATGACATCGCAAATAAGCGTGAGACGGCTGTCCATGCCGTAAGAAAAAGCCTGGAGCGAGACGAAATCGTTGTACTTGTCGATAATGAGTCCCGGCAGAAAATCCGCTTCGCCGTGAACGATGCGAAACGATTCTGCATCGGGGTACATTTGGCGGCGCAACTGGAGTGATGATGCGATCCGCTTCCGGAAGTATTCGAAGTCGATCGTTTCCTCCTTATGCCGCGTCAACAGTCGAACCGCGATCAACGACGACGGGTTGAAGAATCCTTTCCCGATAAAATTTCCGGCATGATTGTGAAGCTCGACGATGTCACCCGCCTTCGGCTCCCCCTCGATCTTCGCGATCTCGTTGCTGAACGCCCAGAGGTGGCCGTTCTGGATGCGGCGGTCTTCGTTTTTTTTTAGGGTGATGGTCTTAATCATGGCTTATGCTTACGATCTAATAATTGAGAAAATGAGTGATCCATGATGTGACCTGGAATGAGAAAGCCTGCGATGAAATTCCAAATACCAAGCATCAAATCCCAAACAAATACCAACTCACAAATTCACTTTTCTCAGCCTCAGCGCATTCGCAATCACGGACACGGAGCTGAACGTCATCGCTGCGCTGGCGATGACGGGGCTGAGCAGGATTCCAAAGAACGGATAGAGAACTCCGGCGGCGATCGGGACACCGAGCGTATTATAGACAAAGGCGAAAAACAAATTCTGACGGATGTTGCGCATGGTGCGGCGGCTCAACCCACGCGCCCGGGCGATGACCCGCAGATCGCCTTTCACCAATGTTACACCGGCGCTTTCCATCGCTATGTCAGACCCCGTGCCCATCGCGATCCCGACATGCGCCTGTGCAAGTGCAGGCGCATCGTTAATACCGTCTCCTGCCATGGCGACGATATGGCCTTCCGCCTGATATTTCCTGATGATTTCCCCTTTTTGCGCCGGCAGGACTTCGGCATGCACATGATCGATTCCCAGTTTTCCTGCGACGGCTTGCGCGGTCGTCCGGCTGTCTCCCGTCACCATGACAATCTGCACTCCGCTCCGGCGGAGCGTCTCGATTGCTTCGGGAGTAGTGGACTTTATCGGGTCGGTCACGCCAAGAAGCCCCGCCGGCCGGCCGTCAATCGCGAGATATATCGTTGTCTGCCCGTCCTGACGCAGCCTCTCGGCGTGAGCCTGGAACGAGAGGCAGTCGATTGAGCTGTCGCTCAGCAGCTGACTGTTCCCTAAGACCGCACGTCGTCCATCAACGACACCGTTTATGCCTTTTCCCGGAATTGATTTGAAGTCGTCAACTTTCAGAAATTCCATTCGTTTCTCTTCGGCGGCGCTAACTATCGCCGTCGCCAACGGATGTTCACTGCCGCGCTCCAGGCTTGCTGCGAATCGGATCACGTCGGCCTCAGTGTACGGGCTTGTTGCGATGACGGAGACAAGTTTGGGTTTTCCTTCTGTCAGTGTCCCGGTCTTGTCGACGACGAGCGTGTCGATCTTTTCAAGGGTTTCCAGCGCTTCCGCGTTCCTGATCAGTACACCCGACGTTGCACCGCGACCCATGCCGACCATGACCGACATTGGCGTGGCGAGTCCCAGCGCACAGGGGCAGGCAATGATCAACACCGCCACCGCATTGACAAGAGCGTATGCCAAGCGGGGCTCTGGACCTATCACGCCCCAGACGATGAACGTGGCCATGGCGATGAGAACTACTGCGGGGACGAAATAAGATGAAACGACGTCCGCAAGCCGCTGGATGGGGGCGCGACTTCGCTGCGCTTCGCCGACGCTCCGGACAATTTGCGCAAGAAGCGTGTCTCTTCCCACGCGCTCAGCTTTCATAATCATGGTGCCTGTGCCGTTTATTGTGCCGCCGACGACCCGGGCGCCAGGAGTTTTCTCGACGGGAATCGGCTCGCCGGTGATCATCGACTCATCCACCGCACTCACTCCTTCCACGACGATGCCGTCGACCGGTATCTTTTCTCCCGGCCTCACTCTCAGGCGATCGCCCGGCTTCACGTGCTCCAGGGGGATGTCGGTTTCGTTTCCATCCTTCACGAGCCTCGCTGATTTCGGGGCCAGCCGAAGGAGTGATTTGATGGCGCTGCTCGTTTGACCTCGGGCCCGGAGCTCGAGCACCTGTCCGAGGAGGACGAGCGTCGTAATGATAGCGGCTGCTTCGAAATACACGGCGACACTGCCATCCTCGCTCCGGAAAGAATCGGGGAAGCTCCCGGGAATCAGTGTCGCGATCAGGCTGTAGAGATATGACGTCCCGACGCCGATGCCGATGAGTGTGAACATGTTCGGGCTTCTGTTCGTAATGGATGCCCATGCGCGCTCGAAAAATGGGAAGCCGCACCAGAGAACAACCGGGCTTGCGAGCATAAGCTGGATCCATGTCATTGTTCCTAGCGAGAACGGCAAGCTCCCTGCCTCCAGCGACATTGCAAACATCTCGAGCGCGAGGAGTGGGATTGTCAGGCCGGTGGCGACCCAGAATCGCCGCGACATGTCTGCCAACTCGGGATTTGCGTCTGACTCCGCCGTGGCCGTTCTTAGTTCGAGAGCCATGCCGCAGAGCGGGCAGGCGCCCGGTTGAGTACGAACGATCTCCGGATGCATAGGGCAGGTATAGATGCTCGATGCTCGATGCTCGATGCTCGATCCTCGATGGTCGATCCTCGATGCTTGATGCTCGTCGCTCGATGGTGGATGCTGGATACTTGCAGCGCGCGGCGCCTGCTCGGTGGTAGAACCTGGATGATGCCTGTGGTCGCTTACGGCCGGAGACACGCTTGCGAACGCCCCAGGGTTCGCATCGAATCGTTTCTTGCAGCCCTGGGCGCAGAAATAATACATGATGCCGGAATATTCCGAAGAGTATTTCGCAGTCTTCGGATCGACCGTCATTCCACATACGGGGTCAGTCATGGCCGGGATTCATAGGATTAAAGGATTTCCAGGATTTCTTTGCATCAGGGTGAGTCAAGCACGCCTGCTTCTCCAACCCTCGCAACAGCGACTTGACCCCGCGGCGAGTCCTCCACCTCACCGCATCAACACAAATCTCCTCGTCTCCGCAATCGCACCGGCCTGTAGACGATATACATAGACTCCGCTCGGAAATCCGGTGCCATCCCATTTTGTGGAGTACCTCCCCGGTGCGAGTTGTTCTGCAATCAACGTTGAAAGCTCCTGGCCAAGCAGGTTGTACACCTTGAGCGTTACATAACTACTAACGGATAACTGATAACGAATAACTGTGCTCGGGTTGAACGGATTCGGATAATTTTGTTCAAGGACAAAGCCCGATGGCACAGATCCGCCCGGGATCGTCTCGACTGATGTCGCACCCCCGGGGAGGTTCCACGACATACTGGCGGCGCTTATCGTACCGGTCTGTGGCTGATTCGTGTCTGCAGGAACCACCGCAGCCGATGCGCCTTCTTTCGAGAAAAACTGATAGGTGATCGACCGGAACGTGAACGAATTCACGGTAGTGTGTCTGTCGGATTTCAGGCGCAGCGCCTGATAGACACTCCCTCCGGGGAGCGTAAGACTCCCGTAAGCATCCACTGTATAGTTTACAACTTGATTCGAGACGCTTGCGTATGTTGTCCCGGAGATTGTGACGTAGCTGGATTCTGCATACGATGCGGTCCACGTTGTTCCCATGGTCATCGGCAATTGATCGAGAATCTGGGAGGGAATGTCTTTGGTCCGGATCTGGGTGGGAGGAGGCTGGGCGTACCCGAGAAAATAAAGATTCGTTGAGAGTGTGTAATAGGAATAACCGGTTCCTACTTTTATGGCATGTGTTGCACCGGGGAAATAACTGAAGAATGCAGTCGTATCCGGATTTACGGGGACGGTCGTTTGAGAAAAATTATTGATGAGTGCGCTGAAGTCCCACGACGTGGCTCCGAGCGCGCCGATGTTTGCAGTATGCGTGCCCGTATCGACCTTCGAGGTAGTCGTGTGGCCGGGAGCGAGGTATGTATCCACGTCGCTCGATGTAATTGTGATCTGCCCTGCTGCCGGCATGACGGCGGCGATACCCAGACTGATCAAAAAAATGCAGTAAAAAAGTTGTCTCATGAAAAATCTCCTCTGATTGTTTTTTTGTGATCGGTGATGAATGAGATAAGGCTACAGATAGAATACAAAAAAAATCTTAAAATGTAAAGACAACGCGAACCGTTTCAACGGTTTTACCGCCGCTCCCGGGAGAAACCGTGAGAATGGGTAAATCGAAAACTTCAGGTCTACTTGATGCCCCGCACCGCCCACGCCCTCGCGGTCAATCGAATCGTGCCATCGGCTGTGATCGGAAGCTTCGCGCGAATATTCTCGCCAAGTTCATCCCGCCGCACTTTTGTGAGTGACATCGCATAACCCGGCGCAGGCCCCTGGCCGCCCAGGAACGGGTTCCAGTAGTCGTCGAAATGCCGGAAGCGTGTCTCAACGTCGATTGCCCGTACCTCTACATCGCGCAATCCTCCGGATTCGAATAATTGCTTTAAGGGCTCAGGCTGACAGAGCGGGA
>DASYTP010000043.1:0-4704 GCA_036002145.1 Bacteroidota bacterium
TCCGTCCCCCTATGCCACCGGCGGTGGAATGATGAAAGTAAAAAATGCCCGCGAACTTGTCCGGATCTACGTGTCGCTGACAAAAGTCGAGAATCGCTGGGTGATCTCTCAATTTAACCTGTATTGACATTGCATGTGGCGGATCGGTTAACTCTCTTCAAGTCTCTTCTTCCCCCGCGACAAATCAGATACCTCTTCTTTTTTCTTCTCCTGCTCATACCGGCAGTGTACGGCGCCGGGTACCTCTATGAAGCATATGTAGCTCAACACTGGGACTCGTGGGCTCCCACTCACGAACGGGAGCTCTCGAATGAAGTCCAATCCAGGTTCTTGTCATACCAGCTGGCGACTCTGAGAGAATTGGAGCGCATCGCGGACTCGCGAATCCTTCGGCAGAAACTGCAATCAGACGACCGGACATCGCTCGCCAATTTCTTCGAAAGTCTTTCCACGCACCCACAGGTGGATCTTTCTCTTGAATTATTTGACGGCGCCAAGCAACTCGTCGCCTGGTCGGGGAAGCGTGGATTCGAAACGGATACCGGCATGTTCGCTTCTTCTGTGAGATCATCAGTCATACAGGGGCCGATCTCGACATTCCATTTTCTTGTCGTACCGATTCCACTCGATTCATCTCCCCGATGGTATCTTGTTGGAAAGAGGCTCTTCGATGTGAACTATCCGATCAGCAACCGGTTTATCAGCAACGACGTCTTTGCGTCGACCTTCGCATCGAGCTTGCCTTTCGAAGCCGATTTTGATTTTACTGCTACTTCGAGAATGGATTCCAGCGCTTTTTCAACCCCGATGATCTCCATCTCCGGGGATACGTTGGGGTATGCGTATTTTCAGCCTCTCCAATTCCCCCTCTATCAGGATGAAATTCAGGGCTCCGTCCAGAAAATTGCGCATACAACTCTCTTCCTGCTTTCAGCGCTGGTCCTCACCGCAGGAGGTTGGCGCACGCGAACGCTGAGATCCGCGATGGCAAAAGCGGCGTGCGTGACGGTCGGCATATGGTTGCTCCGCTATATCATGGTTTGGACCGATGTTCCACATGTCATTATTCCCACGAATCTGTTCGAAGCTACCGATTTTGCCTCCCCGTTCGGATACGGGATAACGAAATCCCTCGGCGATTTGTGCATCTCTTCCCTCGCTCTGTTGTTAAACGTTTCGATACTTACCTCGCTCTGGAACAGGAAGATTGCCGGACAGGCGCTGGCGAAGATGGGTAAAGCCAGGATCCCCGCGGCCGTGATTTGCACGGCGGGACTTTCCCTTATCGTGTGCCTTTCACTCCGGGGGTTCGTTGCGACGGTCATAAGCGCAGTCTTCGATTCGATCCTCCCTTATAACGATCCAACGTACGTTCTTCCGCCACTTCCGCTGGCAGTAATGTTAATGAGCTTGCTGGCCATTGCCCTGTCGTTTGTCCTTTTCGGGATCGTCGCGGTTCGTACGAGTTACAAGCTCGTGGAGTCGGCACTTCCCGGGGGATCCGGACCCTTGATCGCGTGGTCGGCAACTTCGGCGCTGATGCTTGAGTTGAGTCTGTTATTCGGTTTTCTCACCACAAATCCGTTGGTGACCCAGATCCAGCGGCTGCTTTTTGTCGTTGTCCTTATCATTCTTACGATCGACTGGTCACGGCGGCGGGAATTCTCAGCCCGCTTCTTCAGTCTTCGTACGATCGTGACGGCGGGGGCGGGGTCCGTGCTGCTGGTGACCTCGGTGATCGACTCCAACGTCCACGAGCTGGATCGAACGCACGTTGAGCTCATATCGAATGAAATCCTCCGTCCTCCGGATACCTGGCTGACGGTTGTGATGAACCGGACGCTCGACGAGCTTTCGAATGAGGATGCGGCAGCCGCGTTACTGTCGGCCGACAGGGTACCGGTCACGAAGCTGGCCTTTACACAATGGGCAAAAAGCATCCTCAGCCGCGAGGGCAATGACTGCTCGATCGTCATCCTTGATCGACACGGGAAAGTGGTGAGCGATTTCCACATCGGGTTGACCCCCCACCGCGAAAGCGAGCCGTTTATGGAGATTTCACCGTCACAGCGGTACCTGGATGTCGAAGAGAGGAGCGGAGGGAGTATCAGGTATTTTCGGGGATACACTCCCGTCCTGACAGAAAATGGCGAGCTTGTCGGCGGAGTATGGGTGGAGCTTTCTACGAGCAGGCGATCGATGCTGGGCGAAGGCGCCTCGAATCTTCTGAAGAATTATTCAAAGGAACACTTTGAATCACATCATCGAAAACTCGACATCTCGGAATATTTTCAGGGGAGATTGGTGTCCGCATCCGACGAGTCGATGCCACTCGATCGTCAGCTGCCGGAAGTGTTGAGAACTGAAGACGCCGGTATGACGTGGCTTGAAGAGATTATTGACGGCAGGCCGTACGAGACGTTGTACATTCGCGATCAGGCCGATGCGACGCGTGATTCCTGGATTGCCCTGAGCATGGAATCGTTGGACTGGAGGTGGCACATTCATAGTTATTTGCGGTATGGTTTGTTTTATCTTGTGCTTTTGCTCGGCGGTATTTTCGCGTATGGTATCGTCCACGCGCTCCGGGGGCGGGAACTGATTGCAACGTTTAGAGCAAAACTCTTGCTTGCATTCATCATCGTCTCCGTCATACCCATCCTTGTGCTTGCATACTACAACCGTCAGGATGCCCTGGAAAGGGTCGAAGAAGCGACCTTGAAACGACTGGATGATCAAACCTCGGTAGTGCTGGCCGGCGTCCAGCGTGAGGCCGGAGTGAGTGCGCCGGTCGTCCTCTCACAGGTGACTGATGAGCAATGTTCCGCCATTGCCGATCTTGTCGACACGGATTTCAACTTGTACTTTGGTAATTATCTGCAGGCAACGAGCAAGCCGGAGGTGTTCACGGCCGAGCTGCTTGACGAGCGCATAAGTGCAAACGCATACGTCAATATCATGCTGCGGAGGAAGAACTTCTACGCCGAAAGTCAGTCTATCGGCAAGGTGCCGTACATTGTCGGTTACAGGCCGATGACCACGGAAAGTGGCACGGTCATAGGCATCGTCTCGGTGCCGACGTTGTTTCGCCAGAGCGAGATCGATGAGGAATTGACGCAGCGTAATGTTTTCTTATTCGGCGCATACGCGCTCGCACTATTGCTCTCCATTGGCGTCGGCACGCTGTTCGTAAACCAGATTTCTTCTCCAATCCTTCGATTGAAGGACGCCACCAGGCAGATCGCCCAGGGAGACTGGGACGTGAAGCTGCGGAGCGACCGGAAGGATGAAATCGGCGAGCTCGAAAATGCCTTTGAGGAGATGGCACAGAACCTGAAGCGAAGCCAGGAACAGCGGATCAGGGCCCAGAGGGAGGCGGCATGGAGAGAAATGGCGAAACAGGTTGCCCATGAGATCAAGAATCCCCTCACTCCCATCAAACTCTCCATCCAGCATTTGCGCCGCGCATATGCTGACAACATTCACGAGTTTGGAAGCGTTCTCCACCAGGTGTCCTCCACAATTCTTGAGCAAATCGATGCACTCAGCCGGATCGCATCGGAGTTCTCGCACTTCGCGCGAATGCCTGAGAGGAAGTTGATGTACTGCGACGTTCATGAGGTTCTTACGGAAGCGAGGAACTTGTTCCAACAGCAGGCATCCGTATCCTTTTCCCAGGAGTTCCTTGCCCGGAAAAGCGTCGTCCTTGCCGACAGGGAGGAGCTTCGGAGGGCTTTTATTAACGTTCTCCGCAACGCCATTCAGGCGATGAAGGACGAGGGATCGATTGCATTCAAAACAACATCGGATGAAGACATCATCGATGTGATGATCACGGATACGGGTCCCGGCATTCCGCCGGCGATACGAGATCGCCTCTTCGAGCCGAATTTTTCCACCAAGACCGACGGTATGGGACTCGGACTCGCCATTGTGAAGAAGACCATCGTTGAGCTCGGCGGCACGATTACGATCGAAAGCGCTCCCGGCGCCGGCACAACCGTAACAATAAGACTTCTGTTAAGCTTGGACAGTGAGTAAATCACGTTGCACACAACTGATCAATGAAAGACTTGCAGACGCCAAACCGGGATTGTAGGCCGCTCCGATGGAGCTTGTGGACGGCTTCGTGAGTCGGATAAAAAATAACGTGCTTATCATCCGCTCAAAACTGCTTTCACGTTATCCGAATGTCGTGTTCGGAATGAGTACGCGACTCGGAGGGTTCAGCCTGGAACCGCTCGGAATGAATCTGAGCTACAGCGTAGGCGACAGGAGAGAAGACGTCGACAAGAACAGGGAGAGATTTTTTGGCGCGCTGAACATCAGCGGAGAGAGGGTTGCGTTCCCCCGCCAGATTCATAGTGGTACGGTGAATGTCGCGAGCGTCCCCGGAGATTATGAAAATTGTGATGCGTTGATCTCGAATCTGAAGGACGTCTATCTCTCAGTCTCCATCGCCGATTGCGTGCCGATATTTCTCTACGATCCCGTCGCCGGTTCGGTCGCTGCGGTTCATTCGGGATGGAGGGGATGCAAATCAGGAATCGTCGGCAGCGCCATCCGGAGGCTCGAGACAGAATTTGGCGTTCTCCCCTCCAATCTTGTCGCCTATATCGGTTCGTCTGCCGGAGTCTGTTGTTACGAAGTGGGGGAGGAAGTCGCTTCCGCGTTCGACCGCGCCTTTGTGCGTCGGGAAGTGGG
>DASYTP010000044.1:0-7828 GCA_036002145.1 Bacteroidota bacterium
CGCTCCGGATGATGCGCGCCGTCCGGTTTGCGTCCCGGTTGAATTTCGCCGTCGACCCCGCGGCCATCGACTCGATCAAACGACTTGCCGAACGGATAAAGATTGTCTCGATGGAGAGGGTAAGAGACGAATTCCTGAAAATCCTCGAGTCTTCCAGGCCCTCGGTCGGGCTGAAGCTGCTGCAGGATGCAGGGCTGACAAAGTATGTCTTCCCGGAGATGGTGGATATGGTGGGGGTGGAGCAGAGGAAGGATTATCACCACAAGGACGTCTTCCTGCACACGCTGAAAGTCATCGATAACATCTGTGAAGCCACCGACAACGTCTGGCTGCGGTTCACCGCGCTTGCTCACGACATCGCCAAACCGAGGACGAAGGCGTTCAAGGAAGGTATCGGCTGGACGTTTCACGGTCATGAAGACCTCGGCGCGAGGATGATGAAGCCGATTTTCCGGCGGATGCGGCTGCCTATGGACAAATTACCGTACGTCGAAAAACTCGTCCGCCTGCACTTGCGGCCGATGGTTCTCGTCAGCGAGGGGGTGACTGATTCTGCCGTCCGACGGCTTTTGTTCGAATCCGGCCAGGATATTGATGATTTGATGACCCTCTGCCGTGCCGACATCACTTCGCAGAATCCACAGCGTGTTGCTCGTTATCTGAAAAATTACGATATTGTAATTCAGAAAATGAAGGAAGTGGAGGAGAGGGACAAGCTGCGCAACTGGCAGCCGCCGGTCCGTGGGAATGAAATCATGCAGGTCTGCAACATCGAGCCCGGCCCGATCGTCGGAGTGCTCAAATCGAAGATAGAAGAAGCAATTCTCGAAGGTGACATCCCGAACGAACATGATGCTGCGCTTCAATTCCTCCTGAGCATAAAAGACGAGGTCCTGCAGCAAAATCCCCCCAATTAGAACCCTTCCCTCTGTAACTTTTTAGGTCGGAATACGTTTACAATGATGGCGTTTCTCACGTCAGGCTTGTCTATAACCCAAAGGAGTATGGCACAATGAAATCAGCGGTCATTTTAATAATTGCATTACTGTGTTTGGCTGTTACGGCCTCTTCACAGCAGCCCCAGAACTTGAGTCTTAAACAGGCGATCGATCTCGCGCTCGAGCGAAACGTGACGATTATCCAATCGCAGAACACCGTGGAAGCTGCCCAGAGCAGGGTGCTCGCGGCGTACGGGAATTACCTGCCGACCCTCTTTGCGACCGGGAGCTGGACCAGGACCCAGAACGATCAGGCCGGTGCAGTGACATCCAATGATTTGGGAAGTCCGATCACAATTCCTCCCTCATTCAGCGTGAATAACAGTTTCTCGACGCGGCTCAATCTTAACTATGTTGTGTTCGACGGCTTCAGTCGCGAATCGGGATTCAATGCCGCCAAGTCGAGTTTCTCGTCGAGCGAGGATAAGGCCATCAGGACGAGGCAGACAATCACGAACCAGGTTGAGAATGCTTACCTCAATTCGCTCCGGCTCGAACAGCTGGTGACGGTAAGCGAGGAGAATTTAAAACGGGATAACCGGCAGCTCGAGCGCATCAGCGAATCGAACAAAGTCGGCGCCGTGGCGCTTGCCGACGTCTATCGCCAGCAATCGCAGGTTGCAGTCGACGAGTTAAGCCTGATCACCGCCCAGAACAATTACGATAAAGCGAAGGCTGACCTTGTCGCGCTGATCGGATTGGATATGTCGACAGAGTATCTCTTCGCTGATCCGGCGATGTCGACTGCAATTGACCAGACCGAACTCGACACTACGCGGCAGAAATATGCCAGCTTGAACGACCTGAGCCAGCGTGCCCTAATCGCCCGGCCGGATTACCTGGCGGTCAAAGGTGATCTCGACGCAGCGGAGTCCGGTGTCACTGGCGCCAGATCCGGATACCTGCCTACGGTTTCCGCATCCGCAGGATACGGATTGTCGAATAATGAGATATCTGCTCTTACCGATAATAAAAACCTCAGCTGGGGCGTCAGCCTTCGCTGGAACATTTTCGACGCCTTCAGAACAAATCAATCGCTTCAATCGGCGATAGCAAGCAAGAAGTCTGCCGAAGCCTCGGTGCTACAGGCGGAGCGGGACATCACCGTTCAGGTGAAGAAAGGCCTGCTTGATCTCGAAGCTGCGCGTAAGCAGGTCGAGGTGAGTCAAAAAGGGTTGATTTCTTCGACGGAGGACCGGAAAATCGCGGAAGAGCGCTACAACCTCGGCGCGGGAACACTTCTTGATTTGCTGATCGCAAATGCCGGACTGGTGAACGCGCAAGCCAACAATATCAATGCCACGTACAACTATTTTATCGCGAAACGGAACCTGGAGTACGTTATCGGCGAGCGAACTTATTAAGGAGAGCGAATCATGGCAAATGGTAAATCAAAAAAGAAAGTCATTATATTCTCGTCGATCGGCGTCGTCCTGATCGTCCTAGCGGCTCTGGTGATCATGGGAAGCAAGAAAGAGCCGGTCATCACTGTGAATGTCGAGAAGGCGCAGCGTCGGACGGTCACACAGACGGTGACCGCCACGGGAAAGATACAGCCCGAGGTGCAGGTCATCATAACACCGGAAGTGAGCGGTGAGATCACTTCACTGCCGGTGAAAGAGGGTACCAGGGTGAAAAAGGGGGATCTTCTGCTGAAGATCAAGCCCGATATCTACCTTGCGCAGCGCGACCGTGCGGCGGCGGAGCTCACCTCATCCAAAGCGAGCGCCCAGCGCAGCGCGTCGGAATTCAAACGTGCGAACGAGCTGGAAGCCAAGGGCTTGATATCCAAGTCCGAGCTGGAGCAGTCGAGTACTTCGTATGAAGTGACGAAAGCGCAGTATGACCAGGCCGATGCCGCGTTGAAGCAAGCGGAAGAGAACCTGCGCAAAACGACAATCTACGCGCCAATGGATGGAACGATTTCCGAATTAAAAGTGGAGGCCGGCGAGCGTGTCCTCGGCACCAGCCAGTTCCAGGGGACTACGGTGATGACGGTTGCAGACCTCTCCAGGATGGAAGCGCGCGTCGACGTCGGAGAAAATGATGTCGTCCTGATCTCTCTCGGGGATACGACGCGAATCGACGTGGATGCCTTTCCCGACAAGAAGCTTATCGGAGTCGTCTACCAGATCGGCAACTCTGCGAAGTCAAAAGGGCTCGGGACGCAGGAAGAAGTTACCAACTTTCAGGTCCGCATTCGTATTCTCGATAAAGACGTCGTGCTCCGGCCCGGCATGTCGATGACGTCGACGATCGAGACGGAGACGAAAAAGAACGTCATGACCGTTCCGATCCAGAGTGTGACTACGCGATCGCCGAAGAAGGATATGGAAAAGAAGGAATCGTCGGAAAGCGATGAAATGGCGGCGAACGATTCACGCATTAAACAGAAGACCGAAAAAGTGAAAGAAGTAGTCTTCGTCGTGGACAATAGCGTCGCCAAGACCATCGAAGTAAAGCGCGGGATTTCAGACGATTCTTATACGGAAATAACTTCAGGGCTCGACGAGAACAAGGAAGTGGTCTCGGGGAGCTACAAAGCGATCAACCGTGAGCTGGAAGACGGATCGAAAGTGAAGATTGAAGCTGTCAAGAAAAAGGGCGAAACCGGAGACAAGAAGGAATGATTATGATCTTACAATGGAGCTTGCATGAATAATTCAACCGTTATCAATCTTCAACAAATCACGAAGGCGTACGACATGGGCGGAGCCGAGGAGGTCCATGCGCTTCGCGGCGTCTCCGTGCAGATCCATAAGAATGAATACGTTGCCATCATGGGTCCGTCGGGTTCGGGCAAATCAACCCTGATGAACATCATCGGATGTCTCGACACGCCGACCTCGGGCTTGTACGAGTTCAACGGCGTAAATGTCAGCGACATGAACGATAACCAGCTTGCCAGGGTGAGGACCAAGGAGATAGGTTTCGTGTTCCAGACGTTCAATTTGCTCGCCCGATCGAATGCGCTTCACAATGTAGAGTTGCCGCTGATTTACGGCGGTGTCCCATCGACGGAGCGCAAACGTCTGGCGGCGGAGGCCCTCGATCAGGTCGGGCTCGGGGAGAGGAAGACGCACAAGCCGAACGAGCTTTCCGGCGGCCAGCGCCAGCGCGTTGCAGTCGCCCGCGCACTCGTCAACAAGCCATCGATCCTGCTCGCCGACGAGCCGACGGGTAACCTCGACTCGAAAACGGGAGATGAAATCATGCAGCTGTTTGCAGAGCTCCATCGGAAGGGGAATACCATTATCCTCGTCACACATGAAGAATACATTGCCGAACATGCGCATCGCATCATCCGTGTACGCGATGGATTGGTTGAGAGCGACGAAATGGTCGAGAAGCGCAAGCTCGTAGCTGCGGGGTAAGACTATGCACTTTTTTCGTGAAATCATAGAAGGCCTTACGATATCGCTTCGCGCGATTCGGGCCAACAAGATGCGTTCGGTATTGACCACCGTCGGCATCGTCATCGGTATCATCGCCGTTACGCTCATGGCGACGGCCATCGAGGGCGTCACACGCGCCTTCGAAAAGAGCGCAAATGCGTTCGGGTCGAAGGTGCTGTACGTCCAGAAGTTCTCCTGGGTCGGCGGCGACGATTGGTGGAAAACCCGCAATCGGAAGGACCTGGAGGTGGACTACGCAGACGCGATTGCGCGCCAGGCGACACTGCTCGACGCGATCGCACCGGATGCAACGACAGGCAAGGATGCCCGTTTCGGCTCTCGCTCGATGTTCAATGTATGGGTTACCGGGACAACATGGGTGTACCAGGAGGCATCCGGGACAACAATCTCGGACGGCCGGTTCTTCTCGCAGGAAGAATCCGACGGAGGCCGCCCGGTCTGTTGCATCGGTGCGAATGTCGTCGAGACGCTCTTTCCCTCGGTTGATCCCGTCGGGCAGACGATCAAGGTGGGTGGATATCCGTACAAAGTCCTTGCCGTATTCGAGAAGCAAGGGGGACTTTTCGGCCAGTTCACATCCGATAACCGTATCTACATTCCCATCAATTCGTTCGAGAGCCAATTCGGCTCGCATCACGATGTCACGCTGAACGTTCGCGTTGCCAAGGATGCCGACCTCGACGATGCAAGAGAGGAGTTACGCGGGATCATGCGGAAGATTCGCCGCCTTCACGCGGGGCAGGAAGACGACTTCAATATCAATCAATCGGATTTGCTCACGAACGCTTTCGGTACCATCACCGGAGTCATTGCCGGTGTCGGATTCTTTATTACGGGCCTCTCCCTCTTCGTCGGGGGCATCGGGATCATGAATATCATGTTCGTTTCGGTGACCGAGAGGACGCGGGAGATCGGTATTCGCAAAGCCATCGGTGCGCCGCGCAGATCGATCCTCTTCCAGTTCCTGGTTGAAGCCGCCCTGATTTGTCTCATCGGCGGCCTGATCGGCCTGATCGTATCGTACATCCTGAGCCTGATCATCAACCAGGTCATTCCTACGGCAATGCCGGTTTCCGTGGTCTTCATCGCATTATTCGTTTCTCTGCTGACCGGTGTGGTCTCCGGTTTCCTCCCCGCCTACCGCGCCGCGAAAATGGATCCCGTGGAAGCGCTGAGGTACGAGTGAAGAAGGGAAAAGTGCAAAGTTAAAAGTTAAAAGTTTGGGGAGGCAGTGTTGTGGATGGAAAGAATAAACTAATAAAGGAGCGGACGTACGAATTTGCGTTGCGGATTATCAAGCTTAGTCGGCAGATTCCTCAATCAAGAGAGGGTAGCGTGCTTGGCAGGCAAGTGCTGCGTTCCGGGACGTCCGTCGGAGCGAACGTGGAAGAGGCAACGAGCGCTTTCAGCAAGGAGGATTTCACCTATAAGATGAGTACCTCCTTGAAGGAAGCAAGGGAAACACAGTATTGGCTCAAACTCGTTCGCGATTCCGGGCTCCTTCCTCCGAACCGAATGGAATCCATCATCAAGGAGGCTGAAGAAATCAAAAACATTCTCGGTGCCATCGTTCGAACTTCAAAACGAATATAATTTTTCACTTTTCACTTTGCACTTTTAACTGTATTCAACGGATGAACCAAACCACGCAAACATTGCTTCTCGAAATCAAGGAGAGCTTCGTCATGGCGCTTGTAGCTCTGCGAACGAACAAGCTGCGCTCGATCCTCACCCTCCTCGGTATTGCGGTCGGCGTGTTCTCGATTATCGGTGTCATGACAGCGATGGGAGTACTGCTGAACAGCATTGAAAGCGGGATGAGCTGGCTCGGTGTGAATACATTCCAGGTGCAAAAGTATCCGATGTTTGAGCACGACGACCCCGAGGATATGGCGAAGTACCGGAACCGGAAGGATATCACCTATGAACAGGCTCTCAGGGTAAAAGACCAGACGGAGCTGGCAAATGCGGTCGGCGTGTTCTGCTTCACGTGGGGGAAGACGATTGTCACGGAACATGGCGAGAAGACGAACCCGAATGTTTCCATTTCCGGGAGAGACGTCGAAGGTTTTACGGCGAACAGCTGGACCATCGATGAAGGCAGGGTTTTCACACCCGTCGAGATTTCAAGCGCAAGTCATGTGATCATCCTTGGTGCAGGCGTGGTCAAGAAAATCTTCCCCAAGACCGATCCGGTGAACCAGACGGTCCGGATGGATGGACGTGAATATCGCGTCATTGGTGTTGTGGCTGAGCGCGGCGGCATGATGGGGGGAGACGGGGACTATTTTGGCGTCATCCCTATTACGACTTTTTTTGGCATCTACGGAAAAGACCAGCCGGTATCGATTAAGGTCCAGTCGGCGAGCCAGGCCACCTATGAGGATTGTATGGAACAGGTGCGCGCAATCCTGCGGACCGTTCGACGCGTCCCCCCGGGTGCGGAGGATGACTTTTATATGTGGTCGAACGATTCCTTGCTCTCGCAATTCAATGATTTCACGAAGTACGTGCGCCTCGGCATCATGCTGATCAGCGGCATTGCCCTGCTTGCCGCAGGGGTAGGGATCATGAATATCATGCTCGTGTCGGTTACGGAACGCACGCGCGAGATCGGTATCCGCAAAGCCATTGGCGCGCGCAGGACCAATATTCTCACACAGTTCGTCCTCGAGGCGATCATCATCAGCGAGCTCGGGGGGGTCATCGGTATATTCCTCGGGTTGCTCGGCGGCAACATCGTGGCAATGCTCCTGGAAATTCCGCCGGTCATACCCTACGATTGGGTTGCGATCGGCTTCCTGAGCTGCAGCATCGTCGGTATCGTGTTCGGCGTTTACCCGGCATGGAAAGCATCGAATCTTGATCCGATTGAGTCGCTGAGATATGAATAAACAATGCAAAGTGTAAAGTGCAAAATGAAAAGTGAAAAGTTCGCAATCGAGATCGTGGTGATTAGAGGAATGCACCATAATTCTACTAATGTTGAGAGTGTCTCCGGCGCCATTCCGTTCCGCGCCACATTTTTCACTTTACACTTTTAACTTTGCCCTGAACTGGTATGACCCGCGCCCTGGAAACCATCATTCATGAAATCCGCGAGAGCCTCGCGATGGCGCTCACGTCGGTGCGGACGAACAGGCTCCGTTCGATCCTCACGCTGCTGGGGATCGCCGTCGGCGTGTTCTCGATCATTGCCGTCATGACGGCGATGGGTGTGTTGGTGAACAGCATCGAGAAAGGGATGAGCCAGCTGGGAGTGAATACATTCCAGGTTCAGAAGACACCCATGTTCCGGACCAACAATCCCCGCGAACGAAGAAAAATCCGGAATCGCCGGCCGATCAGATTTCCCCAGGGCTCCCAGGTGAAGGAACGCACGTCGTTGTCGAAAGCCGTCGGGCTGGAGGCATG
>DASYTP010000045.1:0-10045 GCA_036002145.1 Bacteroidota bacterium
AACCATCCCAATTGACTAATGACCAATTTTAGATAATGATTCATCACAGAAAGGAACCCGTTATGAAACAAATGCTGACCACGTCACGGGTCTTCGCGTACATCGCCTGCGTTGTCCTCATACTTTCAATTCCGGCGAACGCGCAGAAGATTCAATACCCGGTCACCCAAAAGGTGGATCACACCGATACGTATTTTGGCGTACAGATCGCGGATCAATATCGCTGGCTCGAGGATGACACCTCGGCTGAAACTGCCAAATGGGTGGAAGCCGAGAATAACGTGACCTTTGGCTATCTGGAAAAAATACCTTTTCGATCGAAGATCAAAGAGCGGTTGGAACAGCTGTACAACTACCCCAAATACTCGGCACCGTTCAGGAAAGGTGAAAACTTTTTCTTCTATAAGAACGACGGGCTCCAGAATCAAAGCGTGCTGTATATTCAAAAAGGATTAGACGGGAAGCCTGAGGTGCTCATCGATCCGAACGCGTTTTCGACAGATGGCACCGCCCGGTTGACAACATTTGCCCTTTCGAAGAATGGTCAGTACGCCGCGTACGGAATCTCAAGAAGCGGATCGGACTGGCAGGAATACTGTGTAATGGATATGGCGACAAGAAAAACCCAGTCTGATACTCTTCAATGGATCAAGGTCTCCGGGGTCTCCTGGCAAGGCGACGGCTTCTACTACAGTCGTTACGACGCTCCCGAAAAAGGTAAGGAGCTTTCATCGAAAAATGAAAATCACAAGGTGTATTTCCATCGTGTCGGCACGCCTCAGTCGCAGGACGATCTGGTGTATGAAGACCCGGCGCATCCACAGCGGTTCCACTTTGCGAGCACGACGGAAGATGAGCGATTCGTCATGCTCACAATCTCGGAACGCGGGAAGGGTATGAAAGGTAATGCGCTTTATTTCCGTGACGTTTCGAAAGGCGAGAAGAAGTTCACCCCGATCATTGATTCGATCGGAAATGATAATTTCAACATCATCGATAATGCCGGCGACAAATTCATGCTCCGCACGAATTACAAGGCGCCGAATGGCAAAGTGATATTATTCGATCCCCAACATCCGGACGAGAACCAGTGGAAGGACATCCAGCCCGAGAAACCCGAACCCCTTCAAAGCGTGGGCACGGGCGGTGGAAAACTTTTTGCAACGTATATCAAGGACGTTACTTCCAGAGCCTACGTCTATCGACTCGATGGGACGCTGGAGAATGAAATTCAGCTCCCCGGCCTTGGCAATGCCGGAGGTTTTGGAGGCGAAAAAGACGACAAGTTTGTGTTCTATTCGTTCACTTCGTTCATTTCGCCTCCCACGATTTACCGGTACGATATTGCCACTCAAACGAGTGAGCTGTTTCGTACCTCTGAAATTCCGGATTACAACCCGGCAGGTTATGTCAATGAGCAGGTGTTTTACAAGAGCAAGGACGGGACAAGAGTCCCCATGTTCATCGTCTACAGGAAGGGCCTTGAGAAGAATGGAAAGAATCCCGTCCTCCTGTCCGGGTATGGTGGGTTCAATATCACCACCTCGCCGAATTTCAGTTCGCTGAGGCTGGCGCTGCTTGAACAGGGATTCGTTTACGCCTCGGCAAACATCCGTGGCGGCGGTGAATATGGAGAAGCTTGGCATGAAGCAGGAACGAAGCTCAAGAAGCAAAACGTCTTTGATGATTTCATAGCAGCGGCTGAATGGCTGATTGCAAACAAGTACACCTCGCCGGAGATGTTGACAATTCAAGGCGGTTCCAATGGTGGCCTGCTCGTCGGCGCTGTCATGAATCAGCGGCCGGAGTTGTTCCGGGTTGCAATACCTCAAGTCGGTGTAATGGACATGCTGCGCTTCCATAAGTTCACCATCGGCTGGAACTGGATTCCGGATTATGGCTCGAGCGATAACGAAGCGGAATTCAAAGCGCTCGCTGCGTACTCGCCGCTTCATAACATTCGTAAAGGGGTGGCATATCCTGCGACGCTTATTACGACTTCTGACCATGATGACCGGGTCGTCCCGGCGCATTCCTTCAAGTACGCAGCGACGTTGCAGGAGAACAGCGCGGGGACCTCACCGGCCCTCATCCGTATTGAAACCAGATCCGGACACGGCGCCAGCAGCACGACCAAGGCAATCGAGCTGACGGCCGACATTTATGCGTTTATCCTGTACAACCTTGGGGTGACGCCGGTATATTGAGAGACCGAGATGGTGAGAAGGTAATGGTGGAATAATGGAATAATGGAGTGATGGAGTAGTGGAGTGTAGAGTACAAGGTACGAAGCACAAAGCACTAAGTACAAAGTACGAAGTACATCTGACCAATGACCAATGACCAGTGACTATTGACAAATGACGTTCCTATGATCGGCACAACAATTTCCCACTACAAGATTCTGGAAAAGCTCGGCGAAGGCGGGATGGGCGTTGTCTATAAAGCCCAGGACACAAAGCTCGACCGCTTCGTCGCGATCAAATTCCTCCCGTCGCATTTGTCATCCTCCGAAGAGAACAAAGAACGGTTCATGCAGGAGGCGCGGGCGACCGCGGCGCTCAGTCATCCCAATATCCTGAACGTTTTCGAGATCGATGAATACGAGGGAGGTTTGTTTTTTGTAATGGAATTCCTCGAAGGGAGAACGCTGCGGTCCCATATTTCGACTCTGAAATCAAGCACCGGCATCCCTTACGCCCAGGTGATCGAGTGGACAATCCAGATTGCCAACGGACTTCAGGCAGCACATCAGAAAAATATCGTTCACAGGGATATCAAACCCGAGAATATCATGGTAACGGGCAATGGACAGCTGAAAATCATGGACTTCGGCATCGCAAAGCTCAAGAGCGGCTCCGGGCTGACAAAAACGGGAACGTCTCTCGGCACGCTCTCCTACATGTCTCCGGAACAGGCTCAGGGTCTGCCGGCCGACAATCGTTCGGATATCTGGGCCCTGGGCGTAGTCGTCTATGAGATGCTCACCGCCGATTTGCCCTTCAAGGCAGAACATGAAGCGGCGCTCCTGTATCTTATCGTGAATGACGATCCACCGCTGACAAGCTCGATGGATAAGAAAATCCCCCGACAATTCGATTCTCTCGTGATGAAGATGCTGGCAAAGGACCCGGCCCACCGCTTCGCGAATGCGGGCGCGGTCCTGTTGGCGCTTTCAACGCTCAAGTCCGAAATTGAAACCACGGGTGGGGCAACGAAGGCCAAGGGGATCACCGTCTTACCCTTCGGCAACATGAGCCCGGATAAAGACAGCGATTATTTCTGCGATGGATTGACAGAGGAACTCATCGTCAACCTTTCAAAGCTCAAAGATATTCGTGTCGTCCCACGATCCAAGGCAATGCAATATAAGGGGACGAACAAGGAAGTCAAGGTGATCGGCAGAGAACTCGGGACCCGATACGTCCTCTCAGGAAACGTAAGAAAATTCCAGGACAATCTGCGCATCAGCGTCGAGTTGATCGACATCGAAATCGACGAACAACTCTGGGCTGAAACGTACAAAGGAAAACTGGCCGACGTGTTCGACATCCAGGAGCAGGTTTCCAAACAAATTGTCGATACGATGCTGGTCAAGATTTCCCCGACGGAAAAAGTCGTGTTGACAAAGCGTCCTACGCTCAACACCGAGGCGTTCGATTGTTACCTGAGAGCCAGGAATTTCCTCTACCAGCTGACCAAAAACAGCGTCCAGTTCGCCATACAGGTTTTTCAAAAAGCGATCGAGCTCGACGCGCGATATGCGGATGCGTACGCCGGGTTGGGTGAGGCCTATGCCTTCTTTTACCAGATCTTCGACCGCCGGGAGGAATGGCTGGATAAGGCGATCGAGGCAAGCCTGAAAGCCCTCATGTATGATCCGACGCTCTCGGAAGCATATTCAGCGCTTTCTCTCTCTCACTTCCACAAGAACTCTCTCGATGAGGCCTCGGCTGCCGGCCGGAAGGCCATCGAATTGGATCCGAACAATTACCTTGCTTGCTGGATCCTCGGCCGCATCTATCATACTGCGGACCGGGACCGGGAAGCGCTCGAGTTATTCAATAAGGTCATGGCAATAAACCCCGACTTCTATTCAGTCTACAGTGATCTCCAGATCGTCTATGGCAGGCTGGGGTTGACGGCGAAATGCCAGGAAATGTTACACACGGCGTTGGCAGTTTACCCGCGGTATCTCTCCCAACATCCGGATGACGCACGCTGTCACATGTTTTACGCGGTAGATCTCGCGCAATCGGGAAGGAAGGAGGAAGCGAAATCGGAGGCGAAGCGCGCGCTCGAGCTGAATCCAAACGATCCCCTCATGCTGTACAATGCCGCATGCTTTTATGCACAGATGGGTGAGGCGTCAAGGGCAGTGGAGATGTTGCGGAACGCCATCGCGGCCGGATATCCCGACTATGAGTGGTTCAAGCGCGATCCGGACCTCGATAGCATCCGGAACGATCCCGGCTACGTCGCTCTCATGAAGGGAAAGTAGGAGAGTAATGGAATAATAGACGGTATGTTTTCATGGAATGATGGAGCCCGAAGTAATAAGTACAAAGTGCAGTTGACGAGTGACCAATGACAATTGACCAACCAATGATCGGTCAAACCGTATCTCACTACCGGATAGTCGAAGAGCTCGGACGGGGCGGAATGGGTGTGGTCTATAAAGCCCATGATACAAAACTCGATCGCACAGTTGCGTTGAAATTCCTTTCTTCCGAACAATTCAGCAGTGAGGAGGACCGTGCCCGGCTTCTTCGCGAGGCCCGATCCACAGCGGCAGTTCATCATCCCAACATTTGCTCGATTATCGATGTTCAGGAGTTCGAGAGCCGGGAATTTCTGGTGATGGAATTCATTGAAGGTCAGAGTCTCAGAACACTCATCGATCTCGCCCCTCTGGAGTTCACCGGTGCCATCAAGATCGCGCTGCAAATTGCCGGTGGGCTGAAGGCGGCCCACGAGAAGGGAATCATTCACGGAGATATCAAGCCCGAAAACATTCTCATCACCGGAGATGGAACGGTCAAGATCGCAGATTTCGGTCTGGCAAGAAGGATCGGGCAACTCATAAGCCCGGAGTCGAATACCGTTTCCGGGACGGTTGCCTACATGTCGCCCGAACAATTGCAGGGTCAACCGTTCGATCGTTCGACGGACATCTGGTCACTGGGGATTGTCTTGTATGAAATGGTGGGTGGCGCAAAGCCATTTGCCGGCGAGTATATAGAGGCGCTGATGTACGAAATCACAAACGGGAAACATCGCCCGGTCTCCGCTCTTCGCAACGGCGTCCCCAAGCCTCTTGAGAAACTTATCGATCGTTGTCTTGAAAAGATACCGGCCGTTCGCTTTGCCGACGTGAACATGCTTATTGACGAATTACATCGCACAGAACTTGCGATGAAGAACCCTCGAGACAGTGAAGCAAAATCGATCGCGGTCCTGCCATTCGCCGATATCAGCCCGGACAAGGACAATGAATACTTCAGTGACGGGCTCACCGAAGAGATTATCGCGAATCTCTCGAAATTACAGATGGTGAAGGTCGTATCGCGCACGTCGGTAATGCAGTATGAGCGCAGGGAGAAGACGACAAGGCAGATCGCGACCGATCTCGACGTGCAGTATATCCTGGAAGGGAGCGTGCGAAAACAAGGATCCGATCTCCGGATCACGGCGCAGCTCATCGATGCGAGTCAGGACACGTCCATGTGGGCAGAGAAGTACCGGGGAACGATGGATGACATCTTCGACATCCAGGAAACCGTCGCCGCGAAAATTGTCAAAGCCCTCAAGGTGCGTCTGACGCCCGGTGAAAAGAAGAATCTGAAACGGCGTTCGACGGAAAACACGGAGGCGTACCAGCTCTACCTCAAGGGCCGGTTCTTCTGGAACAAACGGAGTGAGGAGGGCTTGCTGAATGCCATCCGCTACTTCGAGGAAGCCATCGGCCGGGACGCACGGTACGCACAGGCCTGGGCCGGTATAGCTGATGCGTATAATCTCCTGAGCGAATATCGAGGCATATCACGCAAGGAAACATACGCCAAAGCCAGATCGGCAGTCCAGAAAGCCCTGGAATTCGACGACCGGCTCGCCGAAGCACATACCTCCCTTGCGTTCCTGATCATGTTGAATGAGCTGGACTGGGAGAATTCGGAGAAGGAATTCAAACACGCCATCAGTCTGAACCCCAGGTACGCGACAGCACGTCACTGGTATGCTCATTGGTTGGTGTACCAGGGAAGGACTGCCGAGGCCGTTCAGGAAATATCGGCGGCTGCCGAGCTGGATCCATTTTCTCCAGCAATTCTCAAGGACAAGGGAATGGTTCTTTACTACTCCAGGGACTATGACGGGGCGATCGAATTTGCAAACAAAGCGCTGGAATTTGATTCGACGTTCGCGTCTGCACACAGGCTTCTCTCACTCGCGTACCAGGGAAAGGGCATGTTCGCCGAGGCAATCGCCGAAAACCGGCGATGGGGAGTCGATGCTCGTGACGAGGTTGAGGCGTCGATTGCCCTGGCCCAGACCTACGCGGCGGAAGGCCGGAGGGCTGAAGCGTTGCGCCAGCTCGACCAGGTGAACCTGGAGAAACTCTCGAGTGGAAATAAGTTCCGCGGGATCGCTCTTGTCTATGCCTCGCTCGAGGAGAACGAGCTTGCATTTTCCTGGTTCGAGAAAAGTTACAACTTCCGGGCGGAATCATTATGTGCGCTCAAGGTTGACCCCAAGTTGGACAAGCTTCGATCCGATCCGCGATTCAATGTCTTGTTGATGAAGATTGGGTTGGAAGGGTGATGAGTAGATGAGTAGTTGAGTAGATGAGTAGTTGAGCAGATGAGTAGTTGAGTAGTTGAGCAGATGAGATGATGAGATAGGAGTGATGGAGTAATGTCTGCCATAGGCGGATGCGCCTCTGGCGCAGAATGATGGAGAACGAAGTACAAAGCGTTCCGCTCAGAGTACCGAGCGCTAAGAAAATTGATTCATTTTCCCATTGGTCCATTTATTCATTGGACCAATGAGCAAATGAAAAAATGAATCAGTGAATCAATCCTGAGAATAGACGGAGATGAAATGAAAACACTTGCGATCGTTTTGCTTCACATGTTCACCGTCAGCATTGTAATCGCTCAACCTCAACTCACTGCTATCAAATGCGGGACGCTCGTCGACGGCAAATCCGCGAAGCCGGCGGAAAACATTACTATCATCGTCGACGGTAATCGCATCAAGAAGGTGGGTAGGGATGTCCCCATTCCTCCCGATGCCGCCGTCATCGATCTTTCCGGCGCTACTGTCCTTCCAGGGCTCATCGATTGTCATACACACTTACTGCTCCACGGCGGAGATTATGACGATCAATTGCTAAAGGAGTCTTCGCAGTATCGCGCCATTCTCGGCACGGTCGCTGCGAAGAAAACCCTCGAAGCCGGGTTTACAACCGTGCGGGATGTCGAGACCGAAGGCGCGATGTTCGGTGATGTCGCTCTACGGGACGCTATTAATCAAGGATATGTGGTGGGTCCGCGCATCCAGGCATCGACGAGAGCACTTTCAATCACGGGCGGGTATGCGCTCTATGGATACTCACCCGACGTCAACCTGCCCACCGGCGCTCAACTCGTCGATGGTATCGATGCCGTGCGTCATGCCGTGCGCGAGCAGATTCGTGCCGGCGCCGACTGGATAAAGATTTATGCAGACAGCCGCTACCATTTCCGCAACGCCGATTCACTTGTCGGCTCCCCCACCTTCGCAGACGATGAGCTGCGCACGATTGTGGAAGAAGCAGAAAAAGTGGACGTTCACGTTTGTGCGCACGCCTACACCAGCCTGGCGACGCAACGGGCCGTCCGGGCCGGCGTGAGGTCGATCGAGCATGGACTCTACCTGGACGAGGAGACATTCCAGCTCATGAAACAGAGGGGAGTTTACTGGGTTCCGACATTGATCGCATACTATAGCAGCGCCATGGATTCCTCGAATTCCCCCGAGGTCCGCGCCCGGTACGGACGGACAGCCTTGCGGCATCGTGAATCGTTTCAGCGAGGCCTCAGATCCGGCGTGAAGATCGCATTCGGCACCGACATGTACAATCCTCATGGCAATGGCGTAAAGGAATTCAAGCTTATGTCTGAGTACGGTATGGAGTCGATGCGAATTCTTCAATCGGCCACCAGTGTCGCTGCGGAACTCCTCGGACTTGAAAAGCGGCTCGGTACAATTGAGGAAGGGAAGCTGGCCGATATCGTTGCGGTTTCAGGTGATCCGCTCAAGGCCATTTCGGTGCTCGAGCGCGTGAAGTTCGTGATGAAGGATGGAAAAGTGTACAAAAACGAATAATTGTATCGATGAACAAATAAGTATGTGAGTATCTGAGATTATGAGTAGATGAGTAGATGAGTAGTTGAGTAGATGATATGGTGAGACGTGGAGTAATGGAATAATGGAATGATGGAGCACGAACAACTAAGTACCAAGTACAAAGTACAATTCACGGGTTACCTATAACCGATGAGGAGTAACAAATGACCAATGACCAGTGTCCCATGACAATTGACTAGTGACAATTCACCCGTGACCAACGCATGATCGGCCAAACCATTTCTCATTATAAGATCCTGGAAAAGCTCGGTGAAGGCGGAATGGGCGTCGTTTACAAAGCTGAAGATACCAGGCTTCAGCGGGACGTGGCGCTCAAATTCCTGCCGCCTGAAATGACGTTTGATAAGGCCGCAAAGCGACGATTTGTTCATGAGGCTCAAGCGGCGTCCGGGCTCGACCATCCCAACATCGCCGTAGTGCATGAAGTCGATGAAACGCGCGATGGGCGCTCATTCATTTGCATGACGTACTATCCCGGCGAAACGCTGAGGCAGAAAATCGACCGGGGATCACTTGGAGTGAATCAGGCCGTGGAGATCACCATTCAAATCGCAGAGGGCTTGCGGCGTGCGCATGGTGCCGGGATCGTTCACCGCGATATCAAGCCTGCCAATGTCCTCGTGACGAATGAGGGGGTAGTCAAGATCGTCGACTTCGGGTTGGCAAAGCTCGTCAGCGACACACGGAGCTCGAAGTCGGGACGTCTGGCAGGTACTGCCGCCTACATGTCGCCGGAACAGGTGCGCGGCGAAGCTGCCGATCGCAGGAACGACCTATTTTCATTGGGTGTCGTCCTCTATGAGATGATCGCCGGTGTCCGCCCATTCATTGGAGATTACGAAGCTGCAATTTTTTACTCAATCCTGCACCTCGAACCGGAACCGATCTCGAAGCTCCGGCCGGAGATTCCTCCCGCCGTAGTACGGATTATCGACAAACTTCTCCGAAAAGATCCACAATCGCGTTACCAGGACGCCGGCGGGCTGGTTGATGATCTCAACGCACTTCGATCGGGCGTCCGGCCGGCTGCGACCGGCCGGTTCACTAACGCCTTGCGCTCCCCGCGTTCTCGACCGCGGACAGTCGTTTCTGTTCTGGGCCTGATCGTCCTGGTCGGCATTTTCTCCTGGGTGACTTTGACGCGAATCACTCATTCATCATTTCGGTTCGAGCCTTCCAAGTATGTCGTCGTCGCGGATTTTGAGAATCAAACCGGCGATAGTGTATTCAATCATTCCTTGACTCAAGCCATGAAGGTTGCCTTGCGACAGTCTGCTTATTTGAATCTTATGTCTTCCGACCGGATTCCCGAGGCGCTGCAGCGGATGCGGTTGTCCGCCGACCATCGATTGGATGAAACAACGGCTCTCTCCCTCGCCCGGAGAGAGGGAGGAGCGGTACTTGTCGCCGGCAACATAAGTCAGCTCGGAACAAGTTACGTACTGACGTGCAAGATCATCGATCCGGGCTCGGGTGAACTTCTCGAGCTCCTTCACCGCGAAGTCCCGCGAGTGGAAAGCGTACTTTCGGAGATGGATGCACTTTGCAAGGATATTCGTGAACGGCTTGGTGAATCGCTTCGGGCCATCGCCGCTTCAGCCAAGCCTCTGGAGCAGGCAACAACAGCTTCGCTAAA
>DASYTP010000046.1:0-4407 GCA_036002145.1 Bacteroidota bacterium
TGGTCGTCGAACATGCCGATGGATAGGATGCGCGTGGGCGAATCCTGGATGAAGATATTATTCCTGGAAACGTAATCCATATTCTTCTGGAAATAGACCCGTCCCATCTCGAGTTTTTTCTTGTTCGTATCCGGTACAATCCATCCGTTGAAGTAGACGGAGATCAGGCTGACGAACACGGCGACGATGACGATGGGCAGCATGAACCGGTAGAGGCTGACGCCGCTGGATTTCACAGCCGTCAGCTCGTTGTACGTAGAAAAGCGGCTCGTTGTAAAGAGCGCCGAGAGCAGCATTGCGACCGGTATCATGAGCCTGACGATCTCAGGGATAAAATAGAAGTAATACCGGGCAATGATGCCGATGGTCGCCTGCCGATCGAGGAAGTCGTCGAGGTTCTCCATCATATCGATGACCACGAAAAGGATGATGAACGCAAGGAGCGCGAAGAGCGCGGTGAGAAGAAACTGCCTGAGGTAGTAGCGGTCGATGCGTGTCACGGCAACCGGTCCCCTTCGATCGCCGGAGAATCGGGTGAACGCAGGAATGCCGGAATGATCCGCCGCAGGGAGAGCCAGTTGATGCTGAGGGTATCGCGCCCCATGCGGAGCGTGAGGTAGAGGCCGACCAGACTCAGGACGATATTCGCCATCCACATGCCAAGCCACGGGGTGATGAACCCGCGGTCTCCCAATTTCTCTCCGCCGATTAACGACGCCCAGTAGAGAAGGAAAAAGCCGAGGCTCAACGAGGCCGCCACGCCGAATGTCCCGCGCCGCGCCATGATGCCGAGCGGCGCGCCTATGAAGACAAACACCACGCACGCGAACGGGATCGAATATTTCTTGTTGATCTCGACGAGGTACTTGTTGATCTCCTCCCGGTTATAGCTTATCACGAGCAGCTGGTTGTCGATCATATTGAGAGCAGCCCGGCTGGCGGTCAGGGCGAGAGAAACTGCATCCTTGTGCACTTGCTCCAGGGTTGCGGGAGATTTCGCCGGACCCGGCGGTATCCTCGACATCGCCCGGCGGTCGTCCACGGTGATAGCCTGGCGGCGGGCGGAATCATTCAGCGCCTCGAGGCTATCGACGTAGATCTGCATGAGCTGCGCGCTCATCTCGCGGTCGCCCCGGGAGAATGCGCCTTCACTTGAGCGCTCGAATTCGAATCCTTCAGCATTCATCACTATCCGGTGCTTTGCGAACCGCATTCGACGGTACGCCTGCAGATCGGCGGTGCCGAGCTGATGAATCTCTCCATTCTGCAAGTCCATGATCAGTTTGCGGTAATCGGGCGTGAACGTTACTCTGCCACGCTCCGCGGTAACGACGACGTTCTCTGCGGGATCGGTGTAATCGTAGATCGTTACGCCTTCAAGGTCGTTCGAATACTGATACGTCTTTCGGGCAAGGATGCTGTATCCCTGGAGGTCCTGGGAAAACACTCCCTGTTCGATGGTGAGCGTCGGCTTGGTCCGGCGTATGTCGATCATCAGTGTCTTAAACCGGTGATTCGCTTCGGGTAACACTTTGTTGTTGAACTGGATCAGCCCGTACGTGAGAATTCCCGCGCACAAAACAACCAACCCGAGCATCCTGTACAGGCTGATGCCGCTCGCCTTCATAGCGGTAATTTCATGCTGTGCCGAGAGTCTTCCAAAGGCCATCAGCGTCGCCACGAGAACCGACATGGGGGCGGCGAGAACCACCATCCATGCGAGGCTGAGCGCGATCAATTCCACAATGACCCACACCCCCAAACCTTTTCCGATCAGCTGATCCACGGCTTTCATGAGGAATTGAAGGAGGAAAATGAACATCAGGGTGACGAATGAGAAAATGAGGGGAGCGATGTGCGTGCGGAGTATGTGGAAGTACAATCTCATGATTTTCCCGATTTAATATACCTTGAAACCGCTCATTTTACAAACAATCACTATACGGCATGATCCTGTGCGCTTGTCGCTTGCAATTAACCAACCTTTTTCCTATTATTTGAAGTGTTCGGTGCAGGGTAACCTTCTTTTACACATTCGCACTTCCAGCGAAAGGAGCAGTTGGTATCGATTCTTGAGATTAATTAAGCAGGCGGTCGTACGTTGACACTGCAGTAACATTCAACGTGAACGGACGCCGGCTGGAAATTTTTCACCAAACAAGATCGAAATACACAACTTGGCTCATTCGCGCGCGCATCTACGCGACCGACGTATCGTAAAGCAGTTGACCTCGATGGGAGCGATAACTCTGATTGGAGTTGCGTTCTCCGTCTTCGTCCTTCCCTCATCTTCCGCCCCGTCCCCACGGCGGCAGTATTCACTGTCGACAGTCGCGATCCAGGATACCATCATCGACAGCCTGAGTACAAAATTTCCATGGCAGGTCGACACTACAGACACATCCCGTCTCTTCGACTCGCTGCGTGCCGCACAACGGCGATACAAATCGCCGGAAGATTCCCTGCGTGCCCTTGATGACTCGCTGTTTGCCAGGCGGGACACCACCGGAGAAAAACAGGATACTGCCTGGGTTGTCTATCTCGATTCCACTGCGCGTACGGAGCAGTTCGCCCATCACCGGAGCGACCTTCCGATGGCGGAGATGTTCCCCTCCTACAGGTACACGTTATACCTTTCACCACGTTCACCCGCCATCCAACGCGAGGTGACCCTTGACTCCACGGGGCAATACATCACCGTCCGTGAAAAGGTCAACGGTTTCGATATCAAACTCCCGACCCGGATGACGCTCGAAGAGTACCTCCATATGCGGTATGGCGAGGAGAAGCTCAATAACTGGCGGACGTTTACCCGTGCCTATACGATGAAACAAAACCGTGACGAGCTGGCGGGTTTCCTGGGAGACATAACCAAGATCGACATTCCCGTGCCGGCGAATCCCCTCTTAAGCATTTTCGGAAAACCGAGCATCAGCCTCCGTATCTCCGGGGCCGTCGACATCCACGCTGCATTCCGGAGCCAGAGTTCGGATCAGGTGTCACAGCTCGGCTTTGACGCTTCACGCAATGAGCCCGATTTTAATCAGCAGGTGCAGATCAATGTCAATGGCACCGTGGGCGACAAGCTCAATATCAATGCAGACTGGAACACGCAACGGACGTTCGAATACGAGAACAGTTTAAGGATAAAGTACACAGGATACGACGACGAAATTGTCCAAACTGTCGAGGCGGGAAACGTCTCGCTCCAAACACCTTCGCTTGTCGGCGGCGGTCAGGCTCTCTTTGGCATCAAATCGAAAATGCAAACGGGTCCGCTGACGCTAACCACATTGCTCTCACAGAAAAAGGGACAAACACGCGAGCTCGTCGTCTCCGGCGGCTCCAAGGAAGATAAAGTCGATATTCTGCCCCAATCATTCAGTCCGTACTACTATTTTATTGACACACTTTACCGGGGATACTGGGAGACGCTGCATCAATCACTCAGTCCGACGATCACACAGCAGATCGATGGAAACCGTGTCATTTCAATCGACGTGTACGTCAGCACGACAACAACGAACGATGCAGAAAAGTTTGTCAGGGCAAACGCATATAGTTTTGTCCCACCGCGTTTGTTTTCCGAAGGCTTCCCCGCAGATGCGGAAAGCACTTCGAGCGCCCTAAGCACGTACAAAATTGAGCCTTCGGCTTCTTTCAAAAAGCTGGAACAAGGGAAGGATTACATCTTCAATACCTCGAATCCGAGACAGACAAACGGCGGATACATCATCCTGAATCAGGACGTCAGAAACCAGGCGCTCGCAGTTGCCTATACAGTCGCGGACGGGAGAAAATTTGGGTCCGCCACCATTTCGGATACCACGTTGAATGGTAACCTGATGCTTAAGTTGTTGAAACCCAACCAGGAACTTGCGCCAAACATCAAGCCCGGGTGGGATCTGTGGCTGAAGAATATCTATGCGCTTGGTGGGAGGGATTTGAAGCCGGAAGGATTTGAATTGAAGGTATACCGCCGCATTGAAGGTGTAGAACCCCAGGAACTTGTGGAAGGTCAATATCTCCTTAATATCCTCGGCCTGGATCGATTCAATGGGAACAACGATCTGCAGCCGGATAACGTGTTCGACTTCCTCCCCGGACTGACCGTAGATGTCGAGCGGGCAGAGATCATCTTTCCGACGTTGCGTCCGCTCGATTCGACAATCGTGCAATACTTCAGGAATCTTCCTCCCCCCGAGGGGCCGAAAACCATCGGTGATTCGCTCCTTTTCAGCGAAGTCTACGATACGCTGGGTTACGCAGTTATTAACAGTACACGGAACAGATACATTCTGCGCGTCAAGTCGTCCTCCGCCGTTTCGAGCCGGTACAACCTCGGATTTAATCTTGTTGAAGGAAGCGTGCAGGTCTTGCTGAACGGCAGCCCCTTGACCGCCAACC
>DASYTP010000047.1:0-3902 GCA_036002145.1 Bacteroidota bacterium
CGCGGTGTGCAAGACGCGATCGAGGGTCGAGCAATATCTTCTCGCAAACCACGTCGAGTGCCTTCATCTTCCGGGCCGCTCCAGGGTCAGTATCTCATCGCTGGGGTTTGTCAGCGATCTCCTCAAAACCCGGGAGATTGATGTTGTCCATGTGCACTATCATAAAGACATCTGGATACCCTCAATAGTCCTCAGGAACGACCGGCAGCGAAAACTTTTTCTGAGCATCTATATGGGAGTCGTCGGCAAGAACGATTTTCTCCATCGATGGATTTACAGGCGGGTCAACGCAATCTTCACATCGTCGCGTGCGCTCAACGAGATTCTGCCTGAGCGTTACCCTGTTCTGCCGGAGAAGATACATCTCTTGCCGTATGGCCGGAAGATCGGGAGCTACCGGAGGGATGACGCGAAACGAAAAGCGATCCGTGACTGTTACCATATTCGCGATGACGAGATCCTTGTCGGGACGATGGTGCGTATCGATCCGGGGAAGGGAGCGTTGGATTTTGCAAGGAGTTTTTTGTATCTTGACCCGCAAGCTCGATCAAGAGTGAAATTCATCATCGTCGGAGAGCCGACAAGGAAAGGACGCGGAACACCTGGTGAGTCGCCGTATGAACCGCACTGTGAGGCGTACCTCCATGAAATCGAATCCTACATCGCGAGAGAACAAATCGGCGACAGGCTTCTGCTCGCCGGATTCCAGGACGATCTCGTGGCGTTCCTGAGTGCGATGGACCTGTTCGTCTTTCCGAGCCGGGATGAGTTGTACTCGCTCGTCGTCCTCGACGCGATGGCTATGAATCTCCCCGTCATCGCAGCCCGCGCGGGGGGAAATCTGCTGCAGGTGAACGACGGTCAGAGTGGCCTGATGTATGAAGCGGGGAACAGCGCCGATCTCGCATCCAGGATCATGCATTACCTTCAGAACCCCGATGCCGGCCCCCGGCATGCCGCGGCGGCACGATCGTTCGTCGAGCGGCAGCACGATATGAAAAACACGATCGAACAACTGATCGGGTTCTACACCGCGCCTCCATGCTGACCCAAACAACCCGGGGAGTTTCCATCCCCTTTAACAAACCCTTCGTCGATAACCGCGTGATGGAGTATATCCGCGAGGTTATCGATCAGGGGAAACTGAGCGGCGACGGCCCGACGTGCAGGGGAGTTGAGCGACGTTTACAGGAGTTGTTCGCCGTGCAGCATGCCCTGCTGACGACCTCGTGCACGCACGCCCTCGAGATGGCAATGATGATCCTCGATCTTCAACCGGGGGATGAAGTGATCATGCCAAGCTTTACATTCGTCTCAACGGCGAATGCCGTCTTGCGCGGCGGAGGCAGGCCGGTCTTCTGTGAGATCAACGAACAAACATGCACCATCGACCCCGCGGACCTGGAACGGCGCATTACAAGCAAAACGCGAGCCGTCATCCCCGTGCATTATGCCGGTGTGTCGGCGGAAATGCATGAGATATGTGAAATCGCCGCCCGGCACCAGCTCGTCGTCGTCGAAGACGCTGCACAGGGCATGAATGCCAAGTACAGGGGCAAGTTTCTCGGCACCATCGGCGAGATCGGCGCCTATAGCTTTCATGACTCAAAGAATTACATCAGCGGAGAGGGTGGAGCATTCCTGACAAACGTCGAACGAATTGCCAGGCGCGCGGAAATCATACGTGAGAAGGGGACCAACCGCGAAACTTTTCTGCGCGGTGAAGTTGACAAATATACTTGGGTGGATGAGGGAAGCAGCTTCATCCTCTCGGAAATCCTCGCCGCGGTCCTGAAATATCAGCTCGGTTTGCTCGATGAAGTGCAACTTCGCCGCAGCCACGTTCACACGCGCTACATGGAAGAGCTCGGCGAGGCGGATCGTGCGGAAAAGCTGCGACTTCCCGTCATTCCAGGATACTGCGATTCCAACTACCATATCTTCTACATTCTCCTCCACGATGAACGCGAGCGCGTGATGGTGACGGCGAAGCTGAAGGACTTCGGCGTCGGCTCTGCGTTTCACTACGTACCGCTACATTCGTCTCCGTTCGCGCTGTCGAACCTCGGGACACAGGGATTGAAATTGCCGGTTACCGACAATATCTACCAACGACTTCTCCGGCTGCCGATCTACCCTCAGCTTGAGGATTCGGATGTGCTCTATATCGTGGAGAAATTGCGACAGATTTTGAAGTAATCATTCATGTTTATCGATTCCCACGCGCACCTGTTTTTCAAGGACTATCAAGACGACCTCGGGGAGGTCCTCCAGCGGGCCCGGGACGCAGGCGTCGAGTACATTGTCAATCCTGGAACGGACCTCGAGACGAGCAGACAGTCGATTGCCCTCGCGGAACAATATGAAATGATCTACGCCTGTGTCGGCTTTCATCCGCACGATGCATCGAAAGCGGACGAAAGATCGCTTGCAGAGATAGAAGAACTTACTCATCATCCCAAAGTCGTCGCCGTGGGGGAGATCGGTCTGGACTACCATTATAACTTTTCACCGCCCGAACGGCAGCGTCAAGTGTTCTCAAACCAGATCGGGATAGCGCGTCGAAGAAACCTCCCCATCGTTATTCACAGCCGTGAGGCGGAAGAAGATACGCTGAGGATCGTGGAAGAAGCATATGACGGCAAGCCTGCACGCGACGACGGCGGGCCGGGAGGGGTGTTCCATTGCTTTCCCGGCGATGTTTCGATGGCAAAGAAAGTCATCGGATGGGGCTTTTATATTTCGATACCCGGACCGGTGACGTTTCCGGTCAAGCCCAACAAGCCGAACGCCATGGTCGGGGTCGCATCGGTTATTCCACTGGAACACATGCTCCTCGAAACGGATAGCCCGTACCTGACTCCTGTGCCCCTTCGGGGCAAGCGCAACGAACCGTCGCACATTCCCCTGATCGCCCGGAAGATTTCCGAGCTTCAGGGAATCCCAGTTGAGAGAGTGGGCGACGTGACAAGCGAAGCTGCGTGTGTATTATTCTCACTGGGAAAACATCAAAGGAAATCATCGGAGGAATTATGAAAGCGGTTGTCGTACTTGTCTGCACACTCATTGCGCTCAATGTCTCTGCGCAAACAGACCAGGAGAAAGCCCTTCTTGAACAGCAGGACAAGCTGGAGCTCATTCTGCAGCTCCAGGATCGGCGGACGATTCACGACGGCAAGCTCATTCATTTCCTCACCGATGATAACCCGCTCGTTCGGGAGCGTGCGGTCCGCGCCTACGGAAGTATCCAGGATACGTCGATCCTCTCGCTTCTTGTCGACCGGCTCACCAACGACAAACCCGATGTGGAGCTCTCGGCCGCGTTTGCCATCGGTCAGACCGCCGGCCTCCTGAGCAAAAAAAGCCGCGAAACCTTGCAGCACGACTTGATCTGGGCGAGGATCGACAGGACGGACGCGGCTGATCAATTGATCGAGGAGATCGGAAAGTTCGGAACGGAAGAGGCGTTGCGCGATCTCGTTACTCGATTCGGCGACATTTCCGCTACTCCGCGCACGGAAGCGCTCGTCATGAGCATTGCACGCTTTGCCATTCGGAGTGTCACGGCGCACGAGGCAACGGAGTACATCCTCAAGCTGCTCAAGCCCCCTGATCGCGCGCGCTGGCACGCCGCATACGCGCTGCAGCGCATCGGCGACAAGAAGGAAGTCAGGGCTTCCATCGATGACGTCATTCAGCTTTATACTAATTCGCATCCGCTTGTCCGCCTGAACCTTGCCACGCTCCTGGGAAAACTGAAAGATGAGCGAAGCTCACTCGAGCCGTTGTTGAAGCTTGCGGAGTTCGACGCAGACTGGCGCGTCCGCGTGAACGCCCTCAAGGCGCTGGCGAATTTCGACTTGAACGGAAAAGATGAAGTGCTCAAGTTGTTTCGACGGTCG
>DASYTP010000048.1:0-7333 GCA_036002145.1 Bacteroidota bacterium
AAAACTTCTCCTATAAAATCTTCGATGACCAGCTACTCCTCACGAATCTTGCAGGGGGCGAAATTCGTCTTCGACGGGAGCACTACGGGTTAAACGAAGAAAAGCTCATCGCCCGATATTATACCGGCTACGATACCACAGACCGGGAAGAAATGTTTTCATTCTCCGATGACGGCAGATTCAATTATGCGAAGTACTACCGAAAGGCGAAAAAGGGTCTACAGGATGACGAGTTGGAGAGTCGTTCGAAGGGTAAAGCCCGGCTTGAGGGAGTGTATCGGATCGAAGATGACTTTGTGATATTGACGTTCAGTAATCAGCGGGTGAAAGAGGCGTTGTTGCGGTACGGTGAGGATGAGAGCAACGTCGAATCCATCACGCTGGATGGGCAGGATTTTGATCTTGAGTGGCACAGCTATCTGGCGGAAGGTCGTGGAATTCATGGATATCGTGATCCTGACCCACCTTCTCCGCCGTGGCCCCCTGATCCACCATGCTATTGTTGTGATCCCCCGCCGCCTCCACCCCCACCGGATCCCATACCTTGTGCGGGACCCACCGTCAGTCAATCACAACCTGTGGAGGTACGGACGCATCGGGACTCAGGATCCACCCGAGGGCAAAGGCCCGATAATCGCTGATTCACTATTGTTTTTTTGGTGAAGACTCTTCTTGGAGTATCGCCAGTCGTTTCACGACCTTCCCATAGAATTCCTTCCAGGCAGTCAAATCCTGCTTGTGATTCTGTAGAGCAACTTCGAACTCCTCGGAGCTCACATCGTAGCTCGTGTAGAGACTATCCAGCCGGCGACTGGTTTCGATTGTATCTTCGTCCATGAGATGAGCTTCGTGGCGAAGTACGAGCGCGTCGGCGTACAGGTTAACGAGCTGTTCTTCCGTCAATGCCGGGCTCTTCACCTTGTTCTTAGTGCATGAAGAGAACATCATGCAACACAGGATTGAGCAACCAAATATTTTGAAAGCCATTGTCATAAATTCGCTCATAATTGTAAGAATCTCCGTCTCGAAATGCAAGCCATTCGAGTGAAATGAGGTGCCTGAGGGGTTCGACCCGGTCGTACAGTCCTTGACTTTCTACCCCTTTCTTCGTATTTTAATTCGCCACTATTGTAATTTCTGCTTTTTTCAAACCTGAGGATTGTTATGGCTACGACAGCGGATTTTAGATCCGGGATGTGTCTCCGAATGGATGGTCAACTCTGGACAATTGTTGAATTTCAGCATGTTAACCCGGGTAACTGGAGGGCGTTTGTTCGGGCGAAATTGAAGAGTTTAAAATCCGGCAAGGTTGTCGAAACCCGCTTCCGAGCGGGTGAGGCAATCGATGCGGTTCGCGTGGAAACGAGGGAATACCAGTATCTTTATCACGATGGGACGAGCTATGTGTTTATGGATAAGGAATCGTATGACCAGATTGATGTTGCTCAGAAAGTTATAGGGGAGGGATCTCAGTTCCTGAAAGAAAGCGAAACGGTCGAGATCATGTTTAACGGTACCGAGATCATCGCGCTCGAAGTGCCGATTACGGTTGAGCTAAAAGTCGTTGAGACTGTCCCGGGGGTACGGGGTGACACTGCAACAGGCGCACAGAAACCTGCAAAAATGGAATCGGGTGCGACGGTAAATGTTCCGTTGTTCATCAACGAAGGCGATCTGATAAAGGTGGACACGCGCACGGGCTCGTATATCGAGCGTGTGAAGGCGGCATAACCTCACGCATTCGAAGGTTGAGCACCAGTTGAAAGCTGCCATTGCTGGCAACTCTTCCACGATACCATGCACCGGAGAGAGACTATGGATTTAGCATATCTAAGAAAATTAGTTCGCATTGTCGAGAACAGTGCTGTTGATGAGATCGAGGTAGAGGAGGAGGGATTACGTGTTCGCATTGCGAGAAACTCTCACAAGAATTCCGTTCCAGTGGATGCGTCTGCCGGGCATCCGGGTGGCGCGTCCGGAGATGCGCAATCCGCCACGTCCGATTCCCATTCATCCCATGCTGCAGTTCCCGCAGCGGCAGTCGAACCTGAAATAAAGTATCATGAAATCAAATCTCCCATCGTTGGAACGTTTTACCGTGCACCCGCCCCCGACGCCGACTCCTACGTCGAAGTCGGCCAGATTGTACAATCGAAGACGGTTTTGTGCATCATCGAGGCGATGAAACTGATGAATGAAATAGAGTCGGACATTGCCGGTCGGATCGTGAAGATTCTGGTCGAGAACGGAAAACCTGTCGAGTACAATCAAACGCTCTTTCTCATCGAGCCTACGTGAGGTCGTGATCCTTAGCGCTTCGCGTGCATCATCCTTTCATTCAACTTGAGGAACGTGTTCAAGAAAGTCCTTGTAGCCAATAGAGGAGAAATTGCACTTCGCGTCATACGTGTTTGCCGTGAACTCGGCATAAAGTCGGTGGCCGTCTACTCCGAGGCCGACAAGGACTCCCTCCACGTGCGATTCGCCGACGAAGCGATTTGCATCGGTCCTGCGGCGAGCAGAGAAAGTTATCTTCACATTCCTCGCATCATCTCCGCGGCGGAAATTACCAATGCGGACGCCATCCATCCCGGTTACGGCTTCCTGGCGGAGAACGCGCAGTTTTCCGAGATCTGCAGCTCGTCGGGCTTCAAATTCATCGGACCGCCGACTGAGGCGATCAGGGCGATGGGCGACAAGTCCTTCGCGAAGGAAACGATGCGAAAAGTAGGTGTGCCGGTTGTCCCGGGAAGTGAAGGTCTCGTAAAAGATGTCAGGCAAGCGACGGAGATCGCGTCGGCTATAGGATTTCCCGTCATGATCAAGGCCACGGCAGGCGGGGGCGGGAAGGGTATGCGAATCGTTCAGACCGTCGAGGAAACTGAGAAAGCTTTTCAGATGGCGAGTAACGAGGCCGGCGCCGCGTTCGCGAATACCGATGTCTATATCGAAAAATTTATCGAGCGGCCCCGGCATATTGAGATCCAGGTGTTCGGTGACCGGTTCGGCAACGCGATCCACCTGAATGAACGTGATTGCAGCATACAGAGGCGCCACCAAAAGCTGATTGAAGAATCTCCCTCACCGATTGTCGATGATGAACTGCGTGAGAAAATGGGTGCGGCGGCCATCAAGGGGACGAAAGCTGTAAACTACGAAGGTGCGGGCACCATTGAATTCCTTGTGGACAAGGAGAAGAATTTCTATTTCATGGAGATGAACACCCGTATTCAGGTCGAGCACCCCGTCACCGAGATGGTCTGCGGGCTCGATCTCATCCGGCTGCAATTGCAGGTTGCAGCGGGCGAGCGGCTGCGCAAGAAGGTTTTCAAGCCTCATGGTCATGCGATGGAATGCCGCATCAATGCCGAAGATCCCTCGCAGGATTTTCGACCGTCACCCGGCGACATCACGAGTTTCCATCTGCCGGGAGGATACGGTATTCGCGTCGATACGCATTGTTATGCCGGGTATCGTATCCCCCCATACTATGACTCGTTGATTGCGAAGCTCATCGTGTTCGCCCCCACGCGCGACGAAGCGATCGATAAGATGTCGAGTGCTCTCGAGGAGTTCACCGTCGAAGGAATCCATACCACGATTCCGTTCCACCGGAAGGTAATGAAAAATGAGGCGTTCAGGAATAGCGATTACGATACGAGTTTTGTCGAGAAGCATTATTTCCGGGATTAGCTTACAATAATTATCTCCGAGGGTTTCCCCAATGAATTTTCCAGAGAATTTACTATACTCAAAAGAACATGAATGGATACGGGTCGAAGGCGGAATCGGCGTCGTGGGTATCACCGATTATGCCCAGAGCGAGCTCGGTGATGTCGTATTTGTCGAGTTGCCCGCACCAGGAAAACAGCTCAACCAGGGAGAGTCGTTCGGTGCCGTTGAAGCGGTGAAAGCGGTTTCCGATCTGTACTCGCCCGTTTCAGGCGAAGTGACTGAAGTGAACCCGGGGCTGGAAAAAACTCCGGAGCATGTCAATCAGGATCCCTACAATGCCGGCTGGATGGTGAAGATCAACATCAAGGACAAGAATGAACTTAGCCGGTTGCTCGATGTTAAGAAATACAGAGAGTTGATCGGGAAGTGAGAAGAGAAGAGATGGGATGCTCGATCCTCGATTCTCGATCCTTGATACTGGATGCTCGATCCTCGATGTGGCGCGGAGCGCCATGGCGCCGGAGGCGCTCACTTGAGGCCCGCGCGCCCCAATCACGAATCCTCTCCGAAAGGAGTCCTTTGGACAATCCCCAATTCAGATTTTGAATGAGCATCGATACTTCTGATTTCCGGCGTTTTTCGCAGCGCCACATCGGACCGGATGATCGCGAAACCCGGCAAATGCTCACCGAAGTCGGCGCCGGCTCCATCGATGAGTTTATCGAGAGTGTCGTTCCAAAAGCTATTCGCGCTCAGCGCCCGTTGAACCTTGAACCACCGCTCGGCGAAGATCGTGCACTCCGGACATTAAGCGCAATCGCATCGAAGAATCATGTCTACCGCTCCCTCGTCGGAATCGGATATAGCGATACGATCACGCCGCCCGTCATCCAACGCAACATCCTTGAAAATCCTGCGTGGTATACGCAGTACACTCCGTACCAGGCAGAGATTGCGCAAGGACGTCTTGAAGCGCTCCTGAATTTTCAAACGTTGGTGATTGATCTCACCGGATTTGAAATTGCCAATGCATCGCTGCTCGATGAAGCAACGGCTGCGGCGGAAGCAATGCTCATGTTCTTTGCTCTCAAAGGCAGGCCGTCCGGCGGCGCCTTTGTCGTATCGAATGAGTCCCACCCACAGACCATCGCAGTCCTCAAAACGCGTGCGAAACCGCTCGGGATCAACATTATGCTTTGCGATCATAGGACGGTGGAGTTTTCTGAAAACATTTTCGGCGCACTTCTGCAGTACCCCGCATCGGACGGGGCAGTGTATGATTATCGGTCATTCTGTATGAGAGCGCATGCGGTGGGCGTACTCGTAGTTGTCGCCGCCGATCTTCTCGCACTGGCGATTCTCACTCCCCCCGCAGACTTTGGAGCCGACGTCACAGTCGGGAACACTCAACGTTTTGGCGTGCCCCTTGGATTCGGTGGACCCCACGCCGCATATTTTGCTACGAAGAATGAATTCAGACGACAGCTCCCCGGCCGAATTATCGGGGTATCCATGGATTCACGCGGACAGCCCGCGCTGCGGATGGCGCTTCAAACACGCGAACAGCATATTCGCAGGGAAAAAGCGACTTCGAACATCTGTACCGCGCAGGTATTGCTTGCTATCATGGCGGGCATGTATGCCGTATATCATGGTCCGGACGGACTGAAGGCGATCGCCGTGCGCATCCACGGCCTTACAAAAGTCCTGGCGTCCGGCTTGAAGCAGCTCGGATACAAAGTTCTTCATGAAGATTTCTTTGATACGCTCCATGTCGAGTGCGACCGGCAGAACATGGAATATCTTGAGTCATCCCTGCATTCCAGAAGAATTAATCTGCGGTGGTTTGAGAACTGTTCGTTCGGGGTCTCGCTGGATGAAAGATCCGACCACACGGAAATTGAATTGTTATTGGAGATTCTCTCGCACAACAGGACGAAAGATTTCACATTCGATGACCTCGCAGCCCGGGAAATCCCCGGGTACGGAGGAGCGATGAAGCGGACGACCTCGTTCCTCACGCATCCGGTGTTCAGCGAACATCGATCGGAGACAGAAATGCTTCGCTACATCAAGTCGTTGGAAGAGAAGGATCTTTCGCTTGCGTTCAGCATGATCCCGCTCGGATCCTGCACGATGAAGCTGAATGCAACTACCGAGCTTCTTCCGGTCTCCTGGCCCGCGTTCAATGCCATGCATCCTTTTGCGCCGGTGGACCAGGCGGAGGGATATCATGAGCTCTTCGGGCAACTCGAGTCGATGCTGAAGGAAATTACCGGATTTGCCGCAGTATCGCTTCAGCCGAATTCCGGGGCCCAGGGAGAATACACAGGACTCTTGGTTATACGCGCTTATCACGAGGCGCGGGGTGAGCAACACCGCAATGTTTGCCTCATCCCATCCTCCGCCCATGGGACGAACCCGGCAAGCGCGGTGATGGCCGGCATGGACGTCGTCGTAGTGCGTGCAAACGACGACGGCTCCATCGATATCCGGGATCTCGAGCTGAAGGCACAGCAGCGCAAGAACAACCTTGCGGCACTTATGGTGACCTATCCCTCGACGCACGGCGTGTTCGAAGAAGGGATAAAAGAAATCTGTCGTATCGTCCATGTCAATGGGGGACAGGTATATATGGACGGCGCGAACCTGAACGCGCAGGTCGGGCTCTGCCGGCCTGCGGAACTCGGGGCGGATGTCTGTCACATCAATTTGCACAAGACATTCTGTATCCCCCACGGTGGCGGCGGTCCGGGCATGGGCCCGATCGGGGTTGCGGCTCACCTCGTTTCGTTTTTGCCCTCCCATCCCGTCACTCCAAACGGCGGGAAGGAGTCAATCGGTTCCGTCTCCGCGACGGCATTTGGAAGCGCGAGCATTCTCGTCGTCTCATGGGCATATATCGCAATGATGGGCGCAGAGGGCTTGACCGAGGCCACCAGAATAGCCATTCTGAACGCCAATTACCTGATGAATCGACTGGAAAAGTATTATCCGATCGTTTACAAAGGGATGAATGGCAGGTGTGCGCACGAATTTCTTCTTGACCTGCGCGCGTTCAAGCAAAGCGCAGGTGTCGAGGTGGAGGATGTTGCGAAGCGATTGATGGATTACGGATTCCATGCCCCAACGACGTCATTTCCGGTCGTGGGGACCTTGATGATTGAGCCGACCGAGAGCGAGACGAAAGAGGAACTCGACCGCTTCTGCGATGCGATGATTGGCATCCGGGAAGAAATTGCGGAGATAGAGCGTGGTATGGCGGATCGTGAGAACAATGTGCTGAAGAATGCGCCTCACACCGCCGACATGGTTATCAGCGACAAATGGAGTTTTCCTTATGCGCGTGAAAAGGCGGCCTACCCCGCTCCATGGCTGCGAAAGCGCAAATTCTGGACTTCGGTTGGTCGAGTCGACAACCCCTACGGAGACCGCAATCTCGTTTGTGCGTGTCCGCCGATCGAGCATTATGACGAATTTCGGATTTCGGATCGTTGATTTCTCCGCCGGAGGCGCCCGCCAGACCGATGTCGGGCTGGGATCCGCCCCTGGCGGAGGATTGGTAAGCCCGGAAGTGCACGATGTTCTGGGTAGAACGATTGCAACAATTGTGGATGAAGAGCTCCCACCGGGTGTGTACGAGAGATCGTGGGATGCA
>DASYTP010000049.1:0-4670 GCA_036002145.1 Bacteroidota bacterium
AGGGGAAGCGGAATTTTGGGACGGCACAATGCGCATGGTCGCCGACAGCGGTGCCTACTACGGAAATACGAAAACTCTCGAAGCGTTCAATCGTGTCATGCTGGAGGAGAGCACGACAACCTTGAAAGCGAGCTATGGAAAGTATTATGCCGATGAGAAGAAGGCATTTTTTTCGAAAAACGTGTCCGTCGAAGATACGTCGTCGCTCCTGACGTGCAACGAGCTGACGTATTTCAGAGAAGAACAGAAGACAATTGCGATCGGCGACGTGAAGATAACCGATCACCGCAACGGAGTAACCATATCCGGAAATCATTTCGAGAATTACAGGAAGAAAAGATTCAGCAGAATGACCGAACATCCCCTTCTGTTCCAGGTCGATACGGCGGGGGAAGGGAAGCATGACACGCTCATCGTCCGGAGCAGCACTATGGAGGCGTATCAGGATACAGTGGAGAGGTTCATTGCCCGCGACAGCGTCACGATCACGCGCGCCGGGCTTGCCGCAGAGGCGGGTCTGAGTGTCTTCTATACCGTACTCGACAGCATGACGCTCGCGAAATCTCCGATGATCTGGTATTCAAGCGGGACGTACGACGACAACCAGGTTTCCGGCGACAGTATCTTCATCAAATTGAGAAACCGCAAGCTTGAGACGGTCTACGTACTCGGCGACGCCTTCGCGATCTCCCGGGCCGAATCGACGTATGCGAATCGCTTCAATCAGATGACCGGTCAGGAGATCGTTATGCGGTTCGAAGAGGGTAAAATCCGCGGCATCGACGTCGACAAGACCGCAACGAGCCTGTATTACCTCTTCGATAAGCAACGGGGCGACGGTATCAATAAAACAACGGGCGACCATGTATCGATCTTCTTCAGGGATGGTAAAGTCGATGGCATCAAAGTAATCGGCGGTGCCGAGGGGCAATATTTTCCGGAAAAGATGATCGTTGACAAAGAAAGTGATTATAATCTCACGGGATTTATCTGGAAGGAGAGGAGGAAGTCGGTCGCCCAGTAAGACAGTAGGAAGTAGGCAGTAGGTAGTGGGTAGTAGGCAGTAGGTAGTGGGGTATTGAGATGGTCTGTTAGCTTTTTTTACTTTTTAATTTTGCATTGATTGTCAACGTATGCATGAAAGCGAGCAAAAAGGTGGTAGTGGTCCCGTAACGCCGGTGGCTTCGCCGAAAGGAAAAATCCTTCGTTCAGAAGGACTGGTGAAGCAATACAAGAAGCGGATTGTCGTGAACAACGTCAGTATCCAGGTTCAGCAAGGCGAAGTGGTTGGACTGCTTGGACCCAATGGCGCGGGGAAAACGACGACATTCTACATGATCGTCGGGATGGTGAAGCCTGCCGCCGGAAAAGTGTTCCTGGACGGGAAGGACATTTCCCGCCAGCCTATGTACAAGCGCGCCCGCATGGGGATCGGGTATCTCTCCCAGGAGGCTTCTGTGTTTCGCAAGATGACGGTCGAGGCGAATATTCTGGCGGTATTGGAACTTATGGGGCTCTCGCGCAGCGAGCGCAGGGAGCGCTGCGAGCAATTGATGAAAGATTTCGGCATCTCAAAGGTGGCAAAGAACAAGGGGTATACCCTGTCGGGCGGCGAGCGCCGGCGGACCGAAATTGCGCGAGCGCTTGCGACCGATCCAAAGTTCATTCTCCTCGATGAGCCGTTCGCCGGTATCGATCCCATCGCCGTCGAAGACATCATGCGCATCGTGCACGACCTGAAAAACCGTAATATCGGAGTCCTCGTCACCGACCACAACGTCCACGAGACACTCTCGATCACCGACCGTTCCTACCTGCTCTTCGAAGGCAGAATTCTAACGTCCGGCAATTCAGAGTATCTCGCGAATGATCCCGAGGCAAGGAAGCTGTATCTCGGAGAAAAATTTCGGCTGGATCGGTACAACTAAGGGTACAGGAAATCCTCTACGGGGGATCACCGGGCTCCTCGAATCCTCTCCTCGAATATTCTCACCACTCTCTCCCTGTTCGGAAACGTAGCAAGCCCAAAAGTCACCAGGACCGCGCCCGAGATGAGGTTCGCCCAGTATTCAGGGTGCGAGGCCATGACCCCCGAAGTGACACCCGCCACGCACGTTACCAACCCGAAGAATGCCGCTGTCTGAAGCAAGGCGAATCGGAGGATCAGGGCAGAGCGGATAATCGCGATACATTTTTGCGCTGGTGTTGACGCAGTGATGTTCCCCGAGGCATCGCGGGGTTCCAGCTGCAGCCCCCTCATCGGTTGCCCGGGTTTGAATCGTGCCTCATACACAAACCTGGCTGCCGCGTAAGCGCCCATGGCGATTGCGCAATGAACTATCGAGAGGGTATTCATGATCTCGGTTGTATCCGTGATATCTGCGGAATCGTCGTGCATGCCGTATGTGATAAAAATTACGGCGGTGAATACCAGGACACCCATCATGAACGCCGCTTGAACAGTCTGCAACGTTTTCATTGCGGAGGCGGTTAAAGCGCTTTCAAACTCGGATGATTTGACGTCTGCCAGGCTGTTCATTTGTTCAATCCTTATAATGTTTCATTGCTTTCTCGAATTCCGTTTTTGGCCGTTGAGTCAATATTGTATCCGATAAGGTATTTCTGCGGCACGTCTTCATACGTAATGCCGAGGCGCCGGGAAGCAACGATTTCACTCTCGAGGATAAGATCGGTTATCGTGGTTTTGCCTTCGGCGAGAAGTGTAATGAATGACCGGGCAACTTTCTCGGAAACATAACCGTTGGTAGCTTGAGCCTCCAGTGGCGACACCGAATACATCACGAGGGAGGTCGCGATAATGAATGCTCTCATTCGGGGCCCGATGTCATTGCCGCCGCAGTCACTCTGGCTCCCCGGGCCTAATTCGCCACGGCTCTCAGGATGAACTTCGGGATTGTTGCACGGAAATACTCTCCGTTGGCGCGGCGCAGCAGGTAGGTTCCCTCCATACTTCCTTCCATCGTATCCAGCACGCAGAAGCTGTTATATTCATGAAATGCTCCCGGACGGATCAACGGCTGTTTTCCGACGACGCCTTCCCCCTCGACTTCCTCCACGCGTCCGCCGCCGTGGCTAATAAGCCAGTGGCGCCGCAGCAGCTGAACCTCGTCCGTGCCGTGATTCTCGATGCGGACGAAGTACGCGAACACGAATTTCTGCTGCATAAAATCAGACTGTGCCTCCAGGTAAACCGGTTGGACGTTGATCGTGATTTCGTCGGTAGTGGCGGTAAACGCTGCTACGCCGGTAAGGCTATTCCTGCTTCTCATACCCGGAATCCTTTAATTTTTTCACCACTTTCTGGCCGATCTCTTTTCCCCATTGCTGTCCGGCGAGCATCATTTCCTGCGTGACATCGGGCAATGCCTGGATAAGCTTTGTTCCGACGGGAGTCTTGTAGAACGCCATGATGCCTTTCATCTCATCGACGGAGAAGTGCCTGACATAAATCGGCACGGCTAAATTTACGAATTCGGCGGGATCAACTTCTACCGCGATTTCATCCCAGAATTTCGCGGGCACATTGGGCAAGTTTTGTTTGAGTGAGTTGAGCAGCTGCTGAAATATCTTAACGCCCAATTTTCCACTACCCGATATGTTGAGCAGCTCCCGGGCGGTTCGCTCTGCGAGAGCGCCGGAAGTGTCGACCTCTTGTGCCATCGCAGAAACGCTCGCCGAGAGCAGCAGGATGAAGAGCAAGGCCTTCAAAGAGTTCATGTTCCCTCCGGTGTGTTGTTGGTTTGACATAGGCCGTCATCTCCATCCCATGCGTGCTTCGAGTGACGTGATCTGGGAGATGTGATGCCTGCCGTGCCACGCGTACAATTGCAGCAGATAGTCCAGATTCATGATCCCATGTTCGGGGTGATTAAAGGTGCGGGCGAAATCTTCGGGCTTCAGTGATTGCAGGAGCAACACCCATCGCACATGAAGTGATTCCAGCAACGTCAGCGAAGGCCCGACGGGGGCATGACGCGCGTCATGCAATTCTGCCCACAGGCTCTCATCATATGTTTTGACCACGGGCTCCCCTTCGGTCAGCGCCAGTTTGAATCGGATATACGCATTCAGATGGCTGTCGGGGAGATGATGAACGACCTGCCTTACGGTCCACCCACCGTCGCGGTATGGCGTAGCCAGCTGCTGCTCGTTCAGCCCCTCGATCGCGGCCCGGAGCTTCGCCGGCGCCTCTGAGATCTGCTGGATCAACGAAACACGGTCCTGAGGTGTGATCGCACCTTGCCGTTGAAATTTTCCAATCGGATACCGGGCATCAGTCATAAATCGTTCCTGAAGATCGTATGTTTGCGGGATGATGGTGAAATGTACCTATTATGGAGACCAACTACAAGATGCAATCCACGCGGAAGACACACATGCTCCACTGCATCATCGACGTGCACGGGACCTGATGAGCCTGACACAAAATGCCAGCAGGAGGGACGGAATCCAAATCCACAAGAGTTCACTAAACAAGACGTGCCGTCCCGAGCTGCTGAAGAATCTTGTGACACTGATTGGAGCCACGTGGACAGGCCTGAACGAGTAACGAGCTTAAGGGAGACCGCCTTCGGAAACATCCTGCCCGTCACAACCGCGAAGAAGCCATGTGAGATGATGGTCGGCATGCAGCTTATTTTGACTCATAG
>DASYTP010000050.1:0-10987 GCA_036002145.1 Bacteroidota bacterium
ACAGTCTCTGGCGGGTGCAGGAGGAGGAGACGATCGCGGCTGTTAGCGCGTTCATGCGTGACAAGAGAATCTTCATAGCCGACGGACACCATCGGTACGAAACTGCATTGAGATATCGGGATGCATGTCGGGCGAGGAACCTCGCTCATAGGGGGCAGGAGCCGTACAATTTTGTGCCGATGTATCTCACGAACTTACACGACTCCGGCCTTGTGATACTGCCGACGCATCGCATACTCCACGATGTGGCGGGGTTCAATCCCGGACAGTTCATCCTGGAGCTGAAGAAGCATTTTTTGGTCGAGACCGTACGTCCCCCGGATGAATTGCTGCGAAGGCTTGCGGCGGAGGTGGGGAATGCGTTCGGACTGTTCGTTGGGGGCCAGGAAGATGGGTATTTGCTCAGGTTGAGAGACCCGGAACGGCTTGACGAGCTCCCGGAGCTCATACGGCGGCTCGACGTGAGCGTCCTCCACACGGCAGTGCTGAAAGGCACGCTCGGGCTGACGGAAGAGCAACAGGAAAAAAAGATTAATCTGAATTACGAACGGGATCCCTGGCGTGCCATCCGGGCGGTGAAAGAAGAGGGAGCGCAGGCGGCATTCATCATGAATCCCACCCGTATCGATCAGGTACGCGCAGTTGCCGAATCGGGCATGGTCATGCCTCAGAAATCCACATACTTTTATCCGAAGTTGTTGTCGGGCCTCGTTGCCTACTCCTTCGGGAATGAATAACGGTCATCATTACGTCAACGGATGTTCTATGGAACGAAAACTTTCCCACGTCGGTATTGCAGTGAAAGATTTGGAGGAATCGTCTCGTCTCTTTTCGAAGCTCCTCGGGATCGGGGTCGCAGAGACGGAGACTGTCGTCGATCAGCGGGTGAGGGTTGCAGTAATTCATCTTGGTGAAGCGTCCCTGGAATTGACCCAGGCAATTTCACCCGAGTCTCCCATCGCGAAGTTCATCGAGAAGCGAGGCGAAGGGATTCACCATGTTTCGTTCGAGGTTGATGATATTCGCTCAGAGCTCGCCCGGCTCAGAGCAGAGGGCTTTCAGCTTATCGATGAACAACCCCGGGTTGGTGCCGGCGGCTGCTGGATTGCCTTTCTCCACCCGAAATCCACGAATGGAGTGTTGGTGGAAATAAGCCAGAAAATCGTGCAGTCAGGATTTCCCCCGAAGGCCGACTGACTGACCCCCGACGAGAATATCGTTCAGTGTGACTAACAACGTATCCGCGGTGTATGGTTTGGCGAGGCTTGCCTGCACCTCCATATCGGGTGTGATGAGCAACTCTCCGCCGGTGGAGAGGCCGCTGGCTGCAATAATCTTCACGTCCCGATTGATCTTTCGCAGCGCTTTGATTGTTGCCGCGCCGCCCATGAGGGGCATCATCATATCGGTCATCACGAGACGTATGCGGTCTTTCTGCTGGATGTAGAGGGCAATCCCCTCTGCTCCATCGCTTGCCGTCAGTACCTCGTAATTGTAGGCTTCAAGTGTCTCCCTCGTAATTTCGCGAATTGCGATTTCGTCATCGATGACCAGGATTACCTCTCCATGGCCGATCGGCAATTCCGCCTGTCGTTGTTCGACTTCCAAACTCTCGGCCGATTCAATCGCCGGCAAATGGATCATGAACCGGGTTCCTTTTCCGACTTCGCTGTAGACATTAAGGAACCCGCCATGTTTTTTTACGATCCCCAGGACTGTCGAAAGTCCGAGGCCTGTTCCTTTGCCGATTTGCTTCGTCGTAAAGAACGGGTCGAAAATCTTATCGATGATACCCTGGGGAATGCCCAGCCCGGTATCCGACACTTTGATCACAACGTACGCACCAGGCTTCGCTTCAACGTGCATCTGGGCGTAATGCTCATCCAGCATTTCGTTGACTGCTTCAAGCTTCAGTGTTCCTCCGTTCGGCATCGCATCGCGGGCGTTGATACAAAGGTTGAGCAGAACCTGGTGTAATTGGGTGGCATCGGCTGAAACGGTCCAGAGATTCTTCGCGACGTCGGTGGTGAGGTAGATCGACTTGGGAAACGTTTCGTAGGCGACCTTGATCATTTCGTCGATGAGGTGCTTCGGCTGCAGTACCAATCGTTCGCCCTGGACCCCGCGTGCAAACGTCAACACTTGTTTGACCATGCCGGCGCCACGCGCTGCGGCTGCTTCAAGCGTTTCAATGATGTTCTTGCTGTTGTCATCGCTCACCCTTTTGCGAAGAATCTGCAAACCGAGTGCGATCGGAGCAAGAATATTGTTGAGGTCGTGCGCTATGCCGCTCGCCAGGGTGCCGATGCTCTCCATTCGTTGCGTGCGAAGCAGTTGCTGCTCGAGGGATTTCTTTTCCGTAATATTGGTGTTGACGATAAGAATCGACTCCGGTTTCCCGTGCTGGTCGCGCACGAGAGTCCAGCGGCTCTGCACGATGAGGTCCTTTGCTTCTTTTGTTATCTGGTTGAGCTCACCCCGCCACTCGCCGGTTTTGAGAACAACTTGTTGGGCCTCGCCCCGCTGCTCCTGATATTGTTCCTTGAACAGGAGCCCGGTACCGTTTTTACCGAGGACCTCCGGTTCGCTCCATCCATAGATATGTTCGGCTCCCTTGTTCCAGAACAATATCCGGCCGCTGAGATCGCATACAGATATCGCATCGCTTGCGATATCCAGGAGGGTGGCTTGTTTGTGAATCTCCTCCTCAACTCTCTTCCGCTCGATTGCCTTCGCCACTTCGGTGGAAACGTACTCAAGCATCTCTTGTTCGCGTTTCCCGTAGGCCTTCGGGTTTGAATAGTGTTGTACCGCCATGACGCCGATCGTCGTATTCCCGACTTTCAGGGGAACGCCCAGCCAAACGAGGGAGGCCACCCCGATGAGCTCGATCTCGCCCCGTCCGCGCATTTCAGTCTCGGCGGCCTCGTCGCAGAGCAACGATTTGCCGGTTCGAAGAACGAACTCCGTCAACCCTTTTCCCAACTTTTGAGGTGGGGATGGAGTATCGATTTCGTCGACAAAGTAGGGAAAGCTGAGGAGGTCTTCCTCTTTGTTGTACAGGGCGATATAGAAATTCTTTGTCGACATCACCGTCCCGATGATGTCGTGGACGGACGCGAAAAGATCGGCGAGGGATTGTGCCAGCTCGGTCGCGCGTGCGATTTGATACACCGCCGTTTGAAGCTGTTCAGCCCGCTTGTGCTCCGTGATTTCCTCGGCGATGCCGAGACTGTGATGCGGGCGTCCCGATCCGGACCGGCTGAAGATCGTATCCCTGCTTGAAAACCATCTCCACTCGCCGTTTGCGTGCTTCATTCTGTATTCTGTTTCGAAAATTTCGCCGTCGCTGCTATTGATCAGTTTATTCCGCTGGTCCTGGATTTTCGGCAAATCTTCGGGATGCACCAGCATGGCGGAGAAGTTTTCACCCATTTCCTGGATTTCCCCGGGGGTATAGCCCAGGAGAGCTTCTATTTTCTGATTGATGTAAACGTGGCGGTTACTGATGAGGTCGTACACATAGATGATGTTCGGGGTGGAATCAGCGATACGCTGGATAAAATGCTGTGATTCATGAAGCGACTCCTCTGCTTCTTTTCTCATACGGCGGATTGTCGCCTCGCGAAGCTCACGTTCGACGGCGGGAAGAAGCCGTGTCAGGTTGTTCTTCATGATATAGTCGTGCGCGCCGGCTTTCATCGCGGTCACGGCGACTTCCTCACCGATCGTCCCGGAGATGAGAATGAACGGCAGGTCCTTCCCGGTCTGCTTCATAATTGCAAGCGCATCAAGCCCATTGAAGCGAGGCATCGAGTAATCGGAGATGATAATGTCCCACGCCTTGTTCTCCAGGGCTGCGTTCAATGCTTCGCGAGAATCCACCCGCTCGTAGGATGAATCGAAACCGCCGCGATGGAGCTCACGGAGCACAAGAAGGGCGTCATTTTCACTGTCTTCGACCAGCAGCAGTCGAATCGATTTCCGCATCTTATCCTCGTGTTCCCGGTGGACGCTCGTTCAGTACCAGCCAGTACAATTGGAGTTGTTTCACCGCCTCAATGAACTGAAGAAAATCCACCGGTTTGCGGATATAGCTGTTCGCGCCGAGTTTATATCCGTTCACGAGGTCGCTTTCTTCTTTGGAGGAGGTGAGAATGACGACAGGGAGCAGGCTGGTTCGATTGTCGGCACGCAATCGTTTGAGCACCTCCAGGCCATCCATCTTGGGAAGCTTCAGATCGAGGAGGACGACGGCAGGCATGATGCTCGAATCGCGACCGGCATATTTGCCGGTTCCGAAGAGATAATCCAGCGCCTCGGTACCGTCACGCGCCACTTCAATATCGTTGACGATGTTGTTCTGCCTGAGTGCCCGGATCGTCAGGAGCTCATCGTCGGGATTATCTTCAACGAGCAGAATTGTCTTGTGATTCATAGATGCCTTTCATGAGAGTGTGAAATGGAATGTGGCCCCTTCATCCACCTTGCCTTCAGCCCAGATGTTACCGCCATGCCTGTGAATGATGCGCTGGACCGTGGCGAGTCCGATGCCTGAACCGGGGAATTCATCCATACCATGGAGCCGCTGGAACGCCCCGAACAGTTTTTGTGCATACTTCATCTCGAAGCCGGCTCCATCATCACGCACGAAGAATGCAGGCCGGTCGGTCTGGTGATTAATCCCAAATTCTATGACCGCCGCCGGTCGCTTGTTCGTGTATTTCCAGGAGTTGTTCATAAGATTATCCATTACAATCCGAAGCAACCGGGGATCCCCTTCAGCCAGCACGTTCTTCGCGATCCTGAATTCCACCCGGCGATCCGGCTGTGCCCTCTGCAGTTCCGTCGCGATCGTCTCCGCGATTTCGCTCAGATTAACTTTTTCGTGCCTCATTTCCGCTCGAGTAATCCGTGAGAGGTTCAAGAGATCGTCGATGAGCTGTGCCATGCGCTGAGACGATGTCCGGACCCGCTTCAGGTAATCCTTTCCCCGATCGTTAAGCACCGGTTCGAAGTCCTCCAACAATGCCTGGCTAAACCCGTCGATGCTTCGCAGGGGTGCCCGCAAATCGTGCGAAACAGAATAGCTGAATGCTTCAAGCTCTCTATTGACCACATCGAGCTCCGTCAGGCGTTTCGCAAGTTCCTTATTGAGCAGGAGTATCTCTCCTTCCGCTTTTTTCCGCTCTGTGATATCATAGACGATTGAGAGCAGCGCGGGACTCCCGCCGATCTCAATTCGTTCCAATGAAGTTAGCGACTGAATGATCTTTCCCGATCTTGTGCGAATGACCAATTCAAGATCGCGGGCGAACCCCTGCTCGTGGAAAATCTTCCGGATTTTCTCGACGTCTTCCAATGATGTGACGCCGACCTCAGCCGACGTGTGGCCGATGACTTCTTCGCGGGTATGGCCGATCATCCGAAGATAGCTATCGTTGACGTCAATGATTGTTCCGTCGGCGTCGCGGGAAATGAAAATTCCCGCCGGGCTCGACCGGAATGCTTTCTGGAAGAGCTCTTCGGATTGCCGCTTTGCCAGTTCAGCTTCCTTCTGTTCGGTAATATCTTCAGAAATGCCCAGGAGATACCGCGGATCTCCGCGCTCGTCAAGGAGAGCGATTTTTTTCGTGTGCAGATAGCGGAGCCCAAGATGTTTCGTCTGGATCGGTTCCTCAGGTATATCGTGAACCCGCTTATCGCGAAGCACTTCCCGATCTTTGGAAACAAAAAAATCGGCTTCTTGTTTCGGGAAGAAGTCGTAATCGTTCTTGCCGATAAGCTCCTGGTTGGTGAGTCCCAATAATTCCTCTCCGGCTTTATTCAATCTTACGAAGCGTAAATCTTTAGCATCCTTCAGGAAGAGCATATTGGGCATATTCTCAATAACAGAATCGAGCACATTCCGCGTGGTGCGAATCTCCTCCTCCGCGCGCTTACGGTCCGTCATGTCCCGGCTTACTTTTCCAAATCCGCGAAGTTGACCGTGTTCATCGTGCATCGGAGTGATCACCACATTCGCCCATAAGCGGGTTCCGTCTTTGCGCACCCTCCAGTTCTCGTCTTCGAACCTCCCCTGCTCCACCGCGGTTTTCAGCGCGATGGCAGGCTTGTCCCGCGCCTGATCGTCTGCCGGATAGAAACAGGAAAAATGCTTCCCGATGATTTCTTCCGCCCGATAACCTTTGATGCGCTCGGCTCCGGCGTTCCAGCTTATCACGCGTCCCTCGGGGTCGAGCATAAGGATTGCGTAGTCCTTAACCCCCGAGACCATCAAGCGAAAACGCGCTTCGCTCTGTCGCAGTTCCTCATTGATCCTCGAGAGCTCTGCGGTTCGTTCCTGGACGCGCATTTCCAGCTCATCATGCGCCAGACGAAGAGCCTCTTCTGCCCGTTTACGTTCGGCAATTTCCAGTGCCATCGCTTCATTAGCGCGTTGAAGCGTCGCGCCCCGTTCCTGGATTTGCGTCAACATCTGGTTGATCGCATCCGCCAACGATCCGGTCTCATCATCCGAGGTGCGCGTCGCCCGGATCGAATAGTCGTTATTTTGAGATATCGTCCTGGCAGTTTGTGCCAGATCGAGAATCGGCCGGGAAATCCTCCGCAGTAGCTTCGAAGCCGACAAGAACGTAATGGCGGTCGATCCGAGGAGCACCAGCAAGACGATGCCGCCGTATGACGTGAACCGTTGGTACATCGCCTGGAGGTCGGATTCCAACATGATCGTCCCGATTTTCACCCGGTCGAACACAATCGGTTGGCAAAGGATTAGGCGGTCGTTCGAAAATCGGGCGCCCGAGCTGTCGAAAGCGGGCGACGGAATTGCGGAGGGCTGGTCGCGAACATATGTTGCGAAGAGATTGTTGTTGCGATCGAAAATGGCGGCAGAGATAATCCGGGGTTGAGACCGCAACGCGCCGAGCACGTCGGTTGCATCCTGCTTATTCTCAAACGTCAACGCTGCAGTACAGTTCGTACCGAGAATCTGTGCTGTGGTTTCAAGTCCGGTCACCATTCTTTGTCGGGCTGTGACGAATTCATAAATCAGGAATCCGGCAAAGGCAAGGAAAAGAGAAATAAGACTGATCGACAGGATGACGATCCTGATCTTCCGTTCTATTGAGCGATTTTGAGGTGAGCCCATCACGTTCTATCGGTTTGCGGGCTCTACAATTCTCGCAAGTCTCAACAGTTTCGAGCTCACGACGAGGTTGGCGGCTTTTACTGCGCTAAGGTTGACCTCGAATCGAAGTTTGTTACCCTCGAGATAGAAATTGATCGCCCCGCCTTGCCGGACAAATTCAACCGTCTCGCTCACGGTGAGTATCGGTTTGCCTTTGATTTTTGAAAGAATGTCGTGAAGATTCTTTTCCTCTCCCTTGGCGATAAACAGCACGTGGCATGCTTTTGTCTCCTCGACACCCGATATCCTCCGCACAATAACAGGTCGGTCTCTGATAGTTTCATCCTTCACTGTCTGCTCGAGCATGCCGCTGAATGCGTCGTTTCCAACGACACCAACGACGATAGGCCATGATTCTCCCTGGAAGGCCTGAGGGGGCCATTCAATAAACTGGAGAAAATTATAAAGGTATACGGCCTTAAACTTGTATTCAGGTTCCAGGTTGGTCTGTGCCTGGACCTTCGCAACATTGAATGCCAGCAGAAGATACAAAGAGGAACGCGCCACTCGCATGTTCATAGTATTCATAGATCCAACCTCACGCTTCCATAGACGTTCCGCGGGATCTCCCGGCGATTTGCCGGCGCTCCCATCTCGGGATGGCGGTCATGGAGAAGATTCTGCCCCACAATCGAGAGTGTTAGGTTGTCGATCGTTTTCCAACCCAGGCGGAGATCCAGCTCGGCATATCCCGGTACCTGCGCGGAAATTCTTGGTAACTCGTCTGTCACGCGGAGCCAGGTATCGAATTCAATGCCTCCCGGCAAATCGACGTACGAAAGTACGCTAAACCTGTGTCGCGGGTCGTCCCCTTCCCCGAGTCCGCCATTCAGGTCTCTACTCCAGGGCTTCACCCGAATCTCCTTCTGGAAATAACAATATGCCGCTTTCCATTGCCACCAGTCCATGGTTTGAAAATGAATAGCTGCCTCAGCTCCGTAGGTTGTGCCCTCCAGGCCGTTCTGGAGGGTGTACGGAGGGCCCGGCTCGACGCTTCTTAGATCATCATAGAAATTATAGAAAGCGGCCGCTTCTACTGTGAGTGCTGAAGAAAGCTGATGCCGGTAACCAACCTCATACGCATAGACCTTCTCGGAGTTGAAATTGACTCCACCGGCTAACAGGAATGGCGGCGCCGCAGGTACGTAGAAGTCTCTGTCGATGCGCGAAGGGGTTCGAACTGCACGCGTAAAGGCCGCCCATGCGGTCTTCGTTGGATCGAATAACCAGGCGAGTTTGACGCTTGGTTGGTATTCAAACCCGCTGAAATCGTTGTGCTCAAATTTCGATCCGAGAGTAACTTTTGCCCGGTCTTGAAAGAGTGAAATCTCGTCCTGGATGAACCCGCTATATATTCTCATCAGGAGATAATCGGGAAGAAAGGCCAGGGAGGCAGAGTTCGTAATCCTGTCGTTCATATGCCTGAACCCACCTCCGACAACGACGTCGTTTTGTTCACCAATGGGGAACCGATATTGGGCGTCTATGTTCATCGTCTCCAGATCCTCCCCGAACATATTCGGAATGGTGCGGTGAGTCAGATCATAATATGCCTGGATGCTGTAGTCCGTGCCATTATCCAATGTGTGTGACCATCGCTCGACAAGGTTTCCACCCGACACATCGACGTCTGCACCGACGCGCTGGTGGATTGAACCTCCATAGGCGTCTCCTTGAATTGTCAATCGCGTGGCTTCGTCGGCATCCCAATCTACCTTGAAGCCCCCCTGTGTCATTCTCCAAGCGTCGCCCGCTTCAACTCCCGTGGACAACTGCGCCGCACCTCGATAGAAATCCATCAGGTACACACGGTAGGACGTGTTGTCGTCGGATGAACCCCCATATCGGATTCCGGTGAGACGGTCCCGCGTGCCGGTTGTTCCCGAGAGATGAAGACCCTTGGAGGCAGGGTCCTTTGAATCTTTCGTAATGATATTGATGACGCCGTTGACCGCATTAGTTCCCCAGAGGGTCGCTCCGGGGCCGCTGGTGACCTCGATTCGGTCGATATCTCCCAGATCTGCATTCTGGACGTCCCAGAATACACCTGAATATAATGGGGTGTAAACACTTCTGCCATCGATGAGAACCAACAACTTGTTTGCAACCGTGCCGTTAAATCCCCTGGCGCTAATCGCCCACTGACGGGAATCGACCTGTGCCACTGAAAGGTTAGGTGCGAGGCGGAGCGCCTGGGGAAGGGAGGTGACTCCGGACCTGCGAATGTCTTCACTCGTGATGACGTGGATCGATGCGGGAACAGCGAATGCTGTCTCGGGCTTTCTTGAAAAAGAAGTAACTTCCATCTGCATCAATTCTTCCAATGCGCGGTGCTTAAGCTGGGTCGTCGATATTGAATCCTGTCCCGGAAGCTGCACAACTAAAATTAACAAAAAAACAGCCAAAACTAAAACACATCTCCGGAATCGTCGGATCATGACTTTAGCTCCTGGAATATCCATGAATGAAATCCAACTGTGGCAAAACCTATCAATAAACGACATCGGAGGTTAATTTCCAAATGTACACCTCTGAAAACCAGACCTTGGCAACATCAATGATGGCTGTCTGCACCAATGATTAGCGATATTTCGCAGATAAGGTGTGTAAATATAACAATTCCATATCAAAAGTCAATATCTCCAGTGGAAAACAGCGATCTTCTCTGGCCCTGGTGATCCAAAAAATGGGATGATTAGCTCTCTACATCTCTCAATCCGGCTCAGACGGGGCAAGCCGGGTTTGCTTTAGCTTTGAGGGAGCTGATCCCCACGGTGAGTGAAAATTAAAATATTGTAATGATTTTGATATGGGATTGTAATGCTGTATTTTTGTACTGTCGTCGTATCGCAGCGGAAGGGGATGGAGTTCCCCGGATAATCGTCACGCTCCGGGAAGCCGGGGCGAGATTAATGACTCCTACATATGTCGCCCGGCAGATATGTAGGAGTTGTTTATTTATGGATGGAAATACTTGATCGGGAAATCTATGGTAAACGGTTTGTGGGTGTTTCTCGGGGGAGGAATTGGTGCGGCAGCTCGCTACTTGTTGTCAGGATGGATTCACGAATTAACGGGAAGTACTTTTCCGTACGGCACTTTTACCGAGAACGCACTTGGATGTTTTCTGATAGGGCTGTTCATGACTGGTCCTGACGAACACTTTCTTGTCGACCCGTCATTGCGTATATTTCTTACAATCGGGGTTCTCGGTGGTTTTACGACCTTCTCAACGTTCAGTTACGAGACGATCTCCATGATGAGAGATGCAGAATACTTCTTTGCATCGGTCAATATTGCTTCGACGCTTGTGGCGTGCCTGGGTGCAACGTACCTCGGAGCACTGCTCGGTAAAGTGATTTAATGAAAGGGACAGTCATGAAACTTGCCGGTGAAGGAAAACTCCTGCGCATCTTTTTGGGGGAAGCTGACAAATATGATCACAAGGCCCTGTACGAAGTCATCGTCCTCAAGGCGCGTGAGCTGGAACTTGCCGGAGCCACGGTACTGCGTGGAGTTGAGGGATTCGGTGCAGTCAGCAGGGCGATACATACTGCGAAAATACTTCGCTTGTCGGAAGATCTTCCCATTCTCATAGAAATTGTTGACACGGAAGAAAAGATCAAGGCATTTCTTCCTGAAATCGACAAACTTTTTGCCAAGACCGGCTGCGGCGGGATGGTGACAATCGAAAAAGCAGAGATCATCAAGTACACGCACGGGAAATGATGCGTCCGGCGATTTTCGTCATTGCCGTTGTTTGCTGTTGCTCCTTTCTTTACGCACAACCCGATACAC
>DASYTP010000051.1:0-8540 GCA_036002145.1 Bacteroidota bacterium
AGGTTGAGTTTTACGGCGATCGGCAGCAAGATCGACTTCCACGACTACAGTCACGACTGGAAGCTCGCTCCCCAGGGTGACGTCAGGAAATTCGACCGCGGCTACAATCTTTCCGTCGTCTGGACACATACATTAAGTGCAAATTCATTCTATAACGCCGATCTTTCATATTTTTATAAGGGATTCAAAGAGCATCTCTACGAGAACCCATTTGATCCGAATTACATCATCGATCCGTCCTCTGTGGAACAATTTCAGAAGGGCGCGTATGAGTTCAACCACGGCGGGACAAATCTCCATCGTTTCGAGCGGCGCACGGAGACACGGGTGGGAAAAATCGACTACACGAACCAGGTGAGTAAACTCCACGAGATCAAGGCCGGACTCGAAGGGAAACTGCACCGCCTGTATCTTGAAGATTACAGCCTGATCCCTCTTCAAACTACCGGCGGAAGCTACGTGCCGGCAATCCCCGCCGACACGACTGCGGAGTACGAACAGTACACGGAGAAACCGGTGGAGTTCTCGGCATACATCCAGGATAAACTTGAATATGAGCGTATGATCGTCAACATCGGATTCCGGTACGATTATTTCAATTCGAAAGGCAACGTGCTTGCCGATCCGTACGATCCCAACGTCTACAATCCTCAGAAAGAAGAAAACAAAGCATTAACGCTCGATCAGCGCCTCCAGAAATGGTATAAGAAGGCGTCGGCGAAATCGCTGTTCAGTCCGCGATTCGGAATATCCTATCCCATCACCGACAGGGGTATCCTCCATTTTTCGTACGGACATTTTTTACAGATCCCGTCATTCATCCATCTCTACCAGAAGCCCTGGTACAAGGTGACGACCGCGAGCGGTACGCAAGGCGTCTACGGCAATCCCGATCTCAACGCGCAAAAAACGGTCATGTACGAATTCGGACTCCAGCAGCAGATCAGCGATCACCTCAGTTTTGATCTCACGGGATTTTATCGCGATACGAGAGATTGGGTAACAACGAGTCCCCAGATTCCTGTGCGCGATTCAACGGGACAGACGTCCACGTCATACTACACGATCTACAAAAACCAGGATTATGCCAATTCCAGGGGGCTCACACTGACGATTGACAAACGTACGGCGAATCTCTGGTCATTGAATCTCTCCTATACAATCCAGATCGCCGAGGGCGTCAATTCAAATCCGGATGACGCCTACCGCGGATTCCTCGACAACAAGGAGCCTGCACGCTCGCTCACGCCGCTGGATTGGGACCAGGTTCATACGGCAAATCTTACACTGGGAATCGGTGAAAACGATTGGGGAGTATTTTTTCTCGGACGTTTCGGTTCGGGGCTTCCCTACACGCCTGTCATTAACCAGGCCGACCAGCGCGGTCAGGACGTCGCCCGCGGCGTGCAAAGCAACAGCCGCCGCAGGCCCGAAAACTACTCGGTAGACGTGCGCCTCTTCAAGAATTTCAAGCTCGCCCCCGTAAGCTTCAGCGCCTTCATCAAGATCTTCAACCTGCTCGACAGGCGCAATGAGATCACCGTGTACGGTGAAACGGGGAGAGCAACGGCGACGCCCGAAAATCTCGGCGCGGGAAATATTTCGCCTCAGGGCCGTATCAACTCTATCGCATCATACTTGAACCGCCCGGACTTTTATTCCGAACCGCGCGAAATTCAATTCGGCATCGAAGCGGAATTTTAGCAGATGTTGGAAAACAAATCAATTGCCACGAGCTTCAGCTCGTGGAACATGATCACGGAAAAATGCAAATGGGTTTCAACCCATTCCATCGAGGCGCGTGCGTCGATGGGGCTGAAGCCCACCTGGTTTGTTTGGCATCTGAAACCACGACCTGCCACGAAGTGGTGGCTTCGCCAAAGGTCATGGCAATTCAATGCAAGCCACGAGCGTTATTGAACTTAGGAGAAAGAGAATGACGAGTACTCGATTCAGGGTCATCCTGTCCATCGCATTGATGTGGATCTGTACTACGAGCATTGCCGCCCAAACCCAGCATGTTCCCAGCAAGGAACGTGTCGATCCGAACTTGCGACGAAGGACGGAGATTGACGGAAACAACGTGCGGACGAGCGTTTTCAACTTCGTTTTCTCCGGACGAACCGGGGGCGGACAGGGCGTTCCCTACGAGTGGCCCAAGAACACGGGTCGCGTGTATGTCGCGCTCGTCGCACTGTTCGTCGGCGGTGAAGTTCAGGACGATACCGGAAGGACGATCCGGATTGTCGATCTGCCGGCCTTCCGTCAAAAACCGGGGGGTGCAGACTGGAACATGAATCCGGTTCCGGGGTATTTCAATCTTGATCGCGTTCCCCAGGAAATAGCAAAGAGCGACGATCCGACGAGCTGGCCTCCGTCGTGGCCCGACAAGGCTAATGATCCGGGAGACCCCGGCTGGCCGGGAAAATGGAACGGCTTCTTCGGCAAAAACCAATTTAACGCGGACCAGGAAATGTACTATCGCGTCGGTGACGACAATTACGATCGTTATCTCTACACTCCCGATACCACGGATCCCACGCGCAAAGGCCTCGGCATCATCACCGATGTGCGTGTGCTCGAATGGTCGCAGGTGTCGGTCGCAGATGCGGCATTTTTCATCCAGGAAATAAAGAACGACGGCACCAAGGATATCGATAAAACCGCGGTGACCCTGTGGCTTGCAGATTTTGTCGGAGGAGACGGGGATTCACAGGATGACGCGCCGGATTTCGATCTTATTCTCGACGTTGCGTTCTCTCTCGACCGGGATGCCGTCAGCAGCTTTCCGCCATTCCAGGGAGTCTTCGTCGGGGCGGCGGCAACACTCTACCTTGAAACTCCGGGGAACGCAGAAGACAGGATCGATAACGACGGGGACGGCGAGAGCGGAAGCCCTCTGATCACGGGGGATCTCCTCCTTGCGAGAGACCCGTTCCCCGCCGAAACCCCGGGCAACCAGATCGACGACAACAGGAATGGCCTGGTCGATGAGGATTCCACCTACATTCCGTTTGGTCAGCAGCGCGGAGTGGGCTACGCCGATGGCGTTGATAATAACGATAACGGTGAGCTCGGAAGCCCGGTGATCACACAGGAAATGGTCGATCAGGCAGCCCTTGATCCGTGGCATCGCTGGCCTCCGAACCCCGAGAACGACCCCCTGCAGCAAGGTGTCATTCACCTCATCGGACTCGACGCGGAAGATTTGGGAAAACACTTCGAAGACAACGTCGACAACGATGGAAATTCAGATGGGAATCTCCCTGCCGTAACTCAGGGAATGATCGATAGCGCGGCATCCGACCAGTTCCATCGCTACAGGATCCCCGGTACAAACGTCATTCTTTACAATCTCACCCAGGCAGCGTTAGGAAAAAAATATCTGAATAACGATGGCCTCCACGACCTTCAGGTAGATGAAGGTATCGATGAGATGACCGATGAGTCGCGCAACGATGGATTGGATAATGATGGAGATTGGAAGCTGGCGACGGACGATGTGGGGTTGGATGGAGCAGCCAATACGCACGATCCCGGCGAACTGGACGGGAAAGCGACATCGGGCGTCGGCACGCCATACCCCGGCGAACCGAACATCGACAAAACAGACGTCTCCGAGGCCGACCAGATCGGTCTTACCAATGTACAGTACCTCAAAGCCGGCGCAATCGATTTTAACCGGACCCCGGATATCTTCTTCTGGGCATCGTTCATGCTGCCTGGAAGTTTTGTGAATCCAGCCTTGATCGGAACGGGCGAAAACGATCTCTTTGTATCATCCGGCGTGTTTCCGTTGCGGGCGGGGCAGATTGAACGGATTTCCTACGCAGTTGTATTCGGAAATGCAGTTCGTGCCGGCAACGCAAATGTCAGCGGTGCGAAAGAAGACGCTCTCCGCAAACGGGACTTTGCACAGCTCGCGTACAACGAGGATTATAAATTCGCTCAAGCCCCGATCGAGCCGCACGTGACGGCAGTCGCGGAATCGTGCAAGGTCACGCTCTATTGGGATGATCTTGCGGAACAGTCATTCGACCGGTTCCTGGCGGGAATCCCCAACGCGGTTCCGCGCGACTTTGAAGGATACCGCATTTATCGCGCGACCGATCCCGCCTTTGAAGATGCAAAGGTTATTACCGACGCATACGGCAATCCTGCGCCATGGCTCAAACCAATCGCTCAATTCGATCTGAAGGATGGCATAAAAGGATTCCACTCTGTTGACTTCAACGGCGTGAAGTTCTACCTGGGATTCGATAGCGGCATTATCCATAGCTGGGTCGACTCTACGGTGAAAAACGGATTCAAGTATTATTACGCCGTGCGGGCATACGATCAGGGATATGCACCGCTCAATATTGGGCCGGCAGAGAGCAATCTTAAGATCAGCATCGACAATAACACGGGAAAAGTCAGGGACATCGGAACGTCCGTCGCTATCGTGACGCCTGAGGCGCCGTCAGCGGGATATGTCGGATCGAATGTCTCCTCAATACGCTTGGTCGGCGGAAGTACCACCGGAGTCGTCGGGTACACTGTCGTAGACCCTCTGAAGATCAGAGACAACCATCAATACCGCATCACGTTTGAGGATACGGTGCTCACCGGGAGAAACAATGCACCCGATACGTTCAAAACAAAATCCTACACTCTGTCCGACGTTACGGACACCACTGCTATCGACACGCTTATTCGGCAGCGCCGCGCACTTGCCGATTCTGTCGAGCAACCACTCGTCGATGGCTATCGTCTTAATTTCAAGAATGAAAAGTTTTTCGGTGTGAACAAAGAACGCTCCCATTGGAACAATGGCGACATCTGGCCTTTCATCTTTGAACAATGGAAAGGGGTGTTTGTCGTCGGCCTCCAGAAACCGAGCGATTATCAGGTTGTTTTCGGACCCCCGGGGTTCGACACGTCGAAGCAATTCCTGGTCAGCGATGATGGATTCGAACAGATTGTCGTGCCGGCCAAACCGGTGAACTTTAAAGTCTATAACTCCACCGAAAGCAAAGAAATTGATGTAGCATTCGCCGAATTGGAGAACACAGGTGGACCCGGGATCTTCAGCGCCGTCAAGGATAATTCTTACGCGAGTGGAACGCGAAGCGACATTATGATCTTCCTCGAGCGTGATTCGCGTGATTCCCTCGTTCTCACGTACAGCTTTCTCGTCAGGATCGATACCACGCTGCATCGCGCGCCCGCGAATGGCGACATTGCGACGATCGTACTTTCCAAGTTATTTCGTCATGAGGATGTCTTCGAATTCACGACGCAAGCTCATCACGTCGAAGCCCGCCCGGCGAACGCAGAGAACCTCTTCAGCAAAATCAAAGTGGTGCCCAACCCGTATGTTGTCGCCGCATCGTGGGAAGAAAAGAACCCCTACTCGACCGGGCGCGGACCGCGGGCTCTCCACTTCACTCACCTGCCGCAGCGGTGCACGATTCGAATCTATGGTGTGAGTGGAGAGCTGGTGACGACCATCGAACACGATGCCCCGATTCTCGACGGTGAAGAGGAGTGGAATCTGCTCACGCGCGATAATCTCTCCGTCTCATACGGAATTTATCTGTATCACATCGACGCGCCGGGAATTGGTGAGACTGTCGGTAAGTTTGCAATCATTAAATGACGCAACATCATTTTCGGCAAGGAGAGACTCGAATGGAAACCAATCTGAAACCCAAAGAGGCTAAAGTCCGGCGGAGAGTTTGGCTCTCGGTTGAGGCTGTCCAAGGAGATTTTCGGCGGACAGTTAGGTGTAGCTCGATGGCCATGCTGCTGATCCTCACGTCGACATTCCTCAACGCTCAGCAGGTGACGAAAGTCGGAACCACCGCGGCGAAATTCCTCAGCATCCCCGTCGGCGCCCGCGCCGTGGGGATGGGGGGCGCCTTCGTCGCGGTCGCAAATGACGCCTCGGCAATGTACTGGAATCCTGCAGGTATCGCACGGCTCACTCAATCGGAAGCAATTTTCAGCCACTCGGAGTGGCTCGCAGACATCAGCTTCAACTATGGCGGGGCGGCAGTTCCTCTCGAACAGCTCGGCACAGTCGGCATCAGCTTTACCTCCCTGACGATGCCGGAGATGGAACGCACCACCGAAGATCAGCCTGAGGGAACCGGCACATTCTTCTCTGCCGGCAGTTTTGCCGTCGGTGTATCGTATGCAAAGGCGCTCACCGAATGGTTTTCCATCGGCGGAAATGTGAAGTACATCAACGAGCACATCTGGAACTCGGGCGCCAGGGGTTTCGCGATGGACGTGGGCACGATGTTCACCACTCCATTCCCCGGCCTGAAATTCGGCGCAGGAATTTCGAACTTCGGCGAGAAAATGAAAATCTCGGGAGACGACCTTATCGTGCAGAAAGATATCTCGTCCGACCACGGCAATAATCCCAACGTCAACGCAAGCCTCTCCACGGATAATTTCGACCTGCCGCTGCTTCTCCGCATCGGCTTCTGTTATGAGCCTCTCTCGACGGAAGATCAACAGTTGCTCCTCGCAGTGGATGCAGCTCATCCAAACGATAATTCAGAGAGCGTAAACCTGGGTGGTGAGTACAGTGTGCTGCGCCGTATGCTCTCGATACGAGCCGGCTATAAGAGCCTCGGTTTCCGGGACAGCGAAGAGGAATTTACGATCGGTGGAGGCGTAAAATATGAAATTGAGGCCAATTTCACTGTAAGATTCGATTATGCCTTCGAGAAGTTCGGAAGACTCAATAACGTCCATAAATTTGCAATTGGAATATTATATTAGAAAATACTATATTACGCCATCATTTTTGACTAGCCTTTCAACCTCATCCTTCATTCAATTTCTTTTGAAAGAGAGACGTATATGAAAAAAGACTTGCTAACGCTTTTCTCTCTCACTGCTATGCTATGCCTTATCTCTTCTGCGGAAGGGATCGCAAGAACACCGGGGGAAAGAGATGTTGCAGCCGATACCTCGGCGGATGTTACCTTCCAGGTCGATATGAGAATTCAGATGCTCGAAGGAAAATTTGCCCCTTCCCAGAATGATTCGGTCTGGGTGCGCGGAAATTTCAATAACTGGGGGACCTGGCTGCTGGCCGATCCAAATAATGACAGTATCTATACGAATGCGTTTACGGTGGATTCACTCTACAACAACCCGACTCGAGGACTCGTCATCGGAGACGAGCTCAATTTTAAGTATTATAAGACGCTTCGAGAAGGATCTGATTGGGAAGGTGACCCAAACAGAACGCTCGTGGTAGATCAAACACCAATCTCAACTCCGGTCGATTATTTCAACAGGGATTCGGTGTATACTCCCCCGGTCGGCAACGTGAATGTAACCTTTCAAGTCGACATGAGGATCAAACTTCTTGAAACGACGTTCAGACCTGAATCGGGTGACATCGTCACTGCGCGGGGGAGCTTCAATAACTGGGGCGATCCGCCGGTCGGAAATCTTGATACGCTGAAAGACCTGGATGGTGACAGCATTTACACCAAGACGTTCTCACTGCCCGGGAACTCTGCGATCAATTACAAATTCTGGAAAACCTTAAGGGGCGGGATCGATTACGAATCAGGCTCAAACCGCTCATTCAATGTCGGCGCAACTGATGCTACCATTCCGTCTGATTATTTTGACCGTGATTCAGCCTTTACGCCGCCTGTATCCGCAAACGTAACATTCCAGGTGAACATGAGTGTGAAAATTCTTGAGCTGACATTTCGACCCGATCTTGGAGATATCGTAACTGTTCGCGGCAGCATCAACGGGTGGGGCGATCCGCCGGTGGGAAATCTCGATACGCTCAAAGATCTCGACGGTGACAGTATCTACACGAAGACGTTTTCACTTCTTGAAGGACAAAACGTCCACTATAAGTTCTGGAAAACACAATTAGGCTACGAAGGTGGAACGGATCATTCTTATGATGTCCCAATCGGCGGTGGCACGACTCCAGCCCATTATTTTGATGGCGATACGATAATAAATGCACCGATATCCGCGAACATCAACTGGCGCGTCGACATGACTGCGTACGAACAACTGGGTTGGTTCCTGCCGAGCGGTGGAGATTCGTTGCAAGTGAGGGGTCCGTTTAACGGATGGGGCGGCACACCGTTGACGCAGAATCCATTCAACCCTTCGCAATACCGTGTCACGTTGCCGTACTCCGGCACTGCTTACGACGATGTGCCGTTCAAATTTTATATCCAGCTAGATCCTTCAACGGCCGAGTCGCGATTCCCCGGCTTCGGAACTAATAATGATGGCGTTCGATACGAACATCCGGGAGAACGCGGTGACGGAAACAGAATCCTCAATGTCAGCACGGGCGGAAATCTCTCTTCGCCATCGTTCTATTTCAGCGACATCAACCCCGGCGGCGTCATCCCTGATGGCGATACCGTGACGGTGACGTTGACTGTCAATATGGGTCCTGCGACGCGTCATATCATCAATTTTGACCCTGCCACCGACACTGTTTACCTGGTGTGGCAAGACGCTCTGTCGCGGTTCAATCAGGTACGGATTCA
>DASYTP010000052.1:0-2960 GCA_036002145.1 Bacteroidota bacterium
CCCAAAGAAATCCAGTTGACCAGCGGCGGGGGCGAATCAGCATCGGCATACCACAGGCCGCCGCTCGAAGCACCGCAATACAGTTCCCACCGGGAATAGATTGGATTGTAGAATCTATGGATCACCCGTATCCTCCCGTAGAAGGAGAGATTAGGATCTGTCCTTTTCACATGGCTTGGACCGATCCCTACCCACCTCTCAGCTGCGAATACTTCCCTTCGTCTGCCTTTGAAGTTTCTTTCCACTTCGGATTCATCCTTCATCTGATTCTGCACATAGTTCAACTGTACTGCGTATTGTTGAGGCGTGAGCCAGTTCCGCCAGAAGTCGAGATACGGTTTCTCCGGTTCCTCTTGTTGTGCATACGCCTGGAGCCCGATGACGGCGGTCGCGATAAGAACGAAGAAGTGATGCCTGGGGTTCATGTTGAATTCCCTTCTGATTGAATAGTTTCCTCGGTAACCTACTATAATCCCGACTGAAAAGAAATGGCATAAACATGCTATGCCTTGAAAATCGAATGAAATACGGGATGTAACATGTCAGATTTTCGCCAAAAAGAAACCACGCATACGAAGAGAATAAAGAGAGGGGAGAGTGGTATGCCCGACCCCTCCCCAAACTTTTGAGGAAATCAGGCGGCAGTGAATACCCGGGGAGGCCTGTCAGACGAGACGCTCTTTTAGCGCCTTCGCCACCGCTTCGGACTTCGAGTGCACATGCAACTTCTCGTAAATGTGCCGTATATGATTGCGAACGGTATCGATACTTATCTCGTAGCGGCCGGCGATGAGCTTGTAACTGCATCCGTCAACGAGGGCTTGCAGAATATCAAGTTCACGCTGTGTAAGGCTGGAATCCTGCTGCGCGGGACCGGCAGTTCTACGGAAAAGTTCCATGACGCGACGGGCTATGTCGGCGGTCATCGGTGCACCGCCGGAGTAAATTTCGCGGATCGCGCTCAGCAACACCGCCCTGGGTGTCTTCTTCAGCAGATATCCCGAGGCGCCCGCGCAAATGGACCGAAAAATGCTTTCGTCATCCTGGTACACAGTGAGCATCAGAATATTCGCTTCGGGGTCGGCGAACTTGATCCTGCGAACGCCATCGATGCCCGACATCCCCGGGAGGTTGATGTCCATGAGGATGACGTCCGGCAGATCATCTGCAATCGGTCCGAGAGAGTCTTCGCACCTTTCAAATGCCCCCACACATGCGAAACCATCGGCGGTATCTATGAAATGGCGCAGGTTCGTGCGCATATCATCGTCGTCCTCGACGATGACAACCCGGATCATTTCATCCTTCTTCATGTACATCCAGTGTATGCAAAGCCCGGGAATGAGTCAATGGCATATTCATGCCATGTCCCTGTCACGAACGGGAAGCTGAAGGAGAATTGCCGTGCCTGTACTTTTCGACGTTTCAATGTCCAGCGTCGCCCCGATGTTCCGCGCTCGAGTTTTCATGTTCATCAACCCGTGCCCCGGTCGCAAGATCGTCGAGGCGATGCCCCTTCCATCGTCACTGATTCTCATCCGGAAGACGCGTTCCCGCAGCGTCAGATCGATCTCCACGTTCCGACATGCAGCATGCTTGATAATGTTGTTGATTGCTTCTTTGAAGATGAGGAGGAAGTTCTTTCGCGCTTCGAGAGGCAGGCGGAGCCGGGCTGCTTCCCGCTGCACGTTGACGGTGAATTCGATCCCTTTCATCGAGAGCATCTCCTGCGCGAAGCTCTTAAGGTGCGAGATGACGTCCTCAAAGCGATCGTGCCGGGGATCGATGGACCATACCAGCGTGCCGACAGCATCCAGCAGCTCCCGGGCGTTCGTGCCGATTTTCTCCGCCATTTCGGTGAGACGGGGGGACGATTGTGCTGCCTCTTCCTTCGCCACTTCGCTGAACATAGCGATACGTGTGAGACTGGCTCCGATATCATCGTGGAGATCACTCGCAATCCGCGTGCGCATCCTCTCGATCTTGAGGAGCTGGCTCATCCTGTACCGGTAACCGAGTGCAATGAGAGCAAACACTGCGACGTTGACGAGAACAATAAACCACCAGCGCATCCAGAAAGGCGAGAGTATAGTAAAGGCGAACGTCGCCGGCGTCATGCTTTCAGCGCCGTCGGCATTTATAGCTTTGACTTCAAACCGGTACTCCCCGGGTTTCAACGCGGCGTAGGTGACGGAAGTTTGTTTGACGGGCGGCTGCCAGTCCCGATCGTTGTCAAGTAGCCTGTATCGATACCGGTTTGCACGCTCATCTTTAAAGCTCAACCCGACAAAGCTCAGTGAGATATTATTTTGATCATGGGTCAATTGGAGTGCGCGATCGCTCTGAGCCCGAGTTCCGTTGACGGTGATGCGAGTGATGTAGACCGGCGGTTGCGGCAGATATGTCCGGCCTTTTTCCGGATACGCGTAGATGATAAGTTCTTCCGGGGTTGTCTGCCACACATACAAGTCTTTATAGACACCGCAGCAACCGACAGGACTTCCGAAAAATTCTTTATGCGTCCAAAAATCTCCATTGAGATTCGGGTCGAAAGATTGCACTCCGAGGTCGCTTCCCATCCAAATCCTTCCTTTTGTATCCGTTGCCATGCACCAAATCGTGTTGCTGAGAAGGCCCTCTTTGGCGGTGAGAGTGCGAAATGCATCCTTGTCGCGGATTGCCAGGCCGCCGAGCCGTGTCCCTACGAAAATTCTTCCTGTGCTGTCTTCCATGATGCTGCGAATGCGGTTATCAGGAAGGCCGTCGGAAGTCGTGAATACCTGGAGCGTCTTTCCCTCGGAAGTGTCGCCGGATATTTTAGCAAGACCTCCGTCGAAACCTCCAAGCCAGATGTTACCCAGGTGATCCTCGCAAAGGGCGCGGACAGAAGTTACAGGCAACCATTCCCTGGCACCGATCCGCCGCAAAAGTGGCGGGGATTTGTCGGGGTCAAGAAGATT
>DASYTP010000053.1:0-6535 GCA_036002145.1 Bacteroidota bacterium
CAGGCCGGCCCCTGAACGATGCAGGCGGATTCCACCGTTCTTCAGGATACTGTCGCGTAAATTTCGGCCTGAGGATCTGGACAATTGTGAGCCTGAGACCGGCTATGATCTGCGGGATGTAGAGTTTATTCCACCATCGCAAGTCACGCCTATGTATAATGGGTTTGAACTTCGAAGGTCCCATCTTAGGCACCAAGCATCATAAGCACGATACCCGTCGCAAAAAGGTTCGCAATTGACAGAGGCAGCATCACCTTCCATCCGAGGTTCATCAATTGATCGTAGCGAAATCGCGGAATCGTCCAGCGGATCAGGATGAAGAATAGCACGAGGACTGACACCTTGGCGAAAAAACCGAAAACCTGGATGATGACCACCCAGACATCTGACAAACCAAGATCGGATGCGAACGGCACTTGCCACCCTCCGAGATAGAGCGTGGTGATAATCGCGCTTGCAGTCAACATGTTTGCGTACTCAGCAAGGAAGAACAGTCCGAATTTCAAGCCGCTGTACTCCGTATGATAGCCACCTACCAGTTCCGGCTCCGCTTCGGGCAGATCGAACGGCAGGCGATTGGTCTCAGCGAAAGCGGATACAACAAATGTCACGAACCCGACCGGCTGGAGCAGTATATTCCATTTCCAGCCCGCCTGAGCCTGGACAATCTTGTCGAGTTGTAAGCTCCCCGCGATCATGATCACTCCGATAATCGAGATCCCCATCGAGAGTTCATAACTTATCATTTGCGCCGCTGAACGCATTCCTCCGAGCAGCGAGTACTTATTGTTCGACGACCAGCCGCTCAGTGTGATGCCATAAACCCCGAGCGACGTCAAGGCCAGGATGTAGAGGACACCGATGTTCACGCTCGCAATCTGCAGCTTGATGTTGTGCCCGAGGAATGTGATTTGATCGCCAAATGGCACGACGGCAAAGGTGATAAGTGCTGTGCCGATGGAGATCATCGGCGCAAGATCGTGGATGAACCTGTTCGCCTGTCGCGGGACGACATCTTCTTTCGTGAGCAGCTTCAACACATCGGCAAGAGGCTGGAGTAACCCCTGCCACCCGACCCGGTTCGGTCCGATACGATTTTGAATGGCCGCCGCGACTTTGCGCTCGAGCAGCACGATGTAGGCTACCGAAGTAAGCATGACGCCAAGGACAACGACGATCTTGATGAGCGAAATCAGTATCTCTTCCATCAATGCCTCACGAATGCCGCGGCCTCTGTTTTCGTTTTCGTCTTCGGCATCATGCCGCGATTTCCAATGCGCATGTAAGACATTCCGGTAAACGCCTCAATCTGCGACGCGATCTCATCAAAGACCTCCTCGGCAGAGGAATATTTCCACTTCGCACCGAGCGCGTTAGCGACATTTGTGAGGATGCGCCACGTTGGGCGGGCGTCTCGCCGAACACCCTTCATCCAACGATCGTTATGCGCTCCAAATTTGTCCAGGCGACTCATCGCAAAACCGTCAAGGGCGCGATCAAGCTCTGCCGTCGCCACAGCGGGTCGTATGCGCTGAACCCTTCCTTGAAAATTCGTGAATGTCCCATGTTGTTCGGCATAGGTGGAGCACGAAAGGACGACATCGGCCTCCATCGTTGTGCCATTTTCCTTCGAGGCATGCACAACCAAAAAATCAAGCTTGGACAACACCTTTGCGATGTGTGGATTCGATGCGATGTCATCGTCCAGGACGTACAGCGCCTTGATGGTCCCGGAATTGATATTATGCGCCAGTGTTTGAAGGTCGGAAGCTGACGCAAGATGCATGCCGACGAGCTGCATACCAAGTCCGTTTGGCGTCTTATCAGCTCTAATCAACAAATCATCCTCATCTCCGGGTAGCACGTGGGGGAGGACATCGATCTTATTGACACCGAGAAGATGCATCAACTTCACGAAGAGATATCCGTCTTCATTTGAGGCGAACGCCGATCCGATTGCGCCGATCTCGTTCTTCTTAAGCATCTTCAGCCTGAAGGCGATTGCAGCAATTGCCTCATCCCAGCCCACCTCCATCAACGCGCCGTCCTTTCTCACCAGTGGAGCCTTGATGCGGTTCTCCGCATTGATAGGTTGAAAAGTATTGAGCCGCCCGTGATCACACATCCAGTAATCATTCACTTCGGGATTATACCGAGGTGTCAATCGAAGTACTTCGTTGTTCCGCACCCACATCTTCGTATTGCATCCGCGTGCACATCCGTTACATACAGTATCTGTTGCCGACATCTCCCACACGCGCGACTTGAATCGAAAATCCTTGCTCGTTAACGCCCCGACGGGGCAAATATCAATCGTATTCATCGAATACGCATTATCAAGCTTCTCCCCGGGAAATGTGGTAAGTTCAACATGATCCCCGCGTTGAGTAAACACAAGCTGTGGCTTCTTTGCAATCTCTTCACAAAACCGGACGCAGCGAGAGCACATGATGCAACGCTCGGTGTCGAGCATGACATAGTTCCCAAGCTCGACGCGTTTCGGCTTACGGACTTTATCAAAGTCAAATCGGCTATACCCTGCACTATATTTGTAGGCATAATCTTGAAGCTTACATTCTCCCGCTTCATCGCAAATGGGGCAATCGAGTGGATGATTGATGAGGAGGAATTCCATGACGGCTTCCCTCGCGTTGACGACTTTCTCGGAGTTCGTTTTCACGACCATGCCGTCGACAACAGGTGTGGCACAGGCGATCGCCAACTTGGGAAATTTCTCGACTTCAACGAGACAGATACGGCAGTTCCCTGCCACGCTCAGGCGTGGATGCCAGCAGAAATGCGGAATCTGGAGCCCTTGTGCTGTTGCAGCTTGTATGATGGTCTGCTTAGGATCAGCTTCGAATATTTTTCCGTCAACCGTAATCTTAGCCATGAAACTCTATTGGTTCTGACACATCAGTCAAAGTTCTCGACCTTTTCCCAAGGCAATCCGAATGCATCCGCAACACCCTTGTAAGTGATTTTTCCGTCGATCATGTTCAGGCCGGGTCGAATCTCATGGTTTGTCGCCAGAGACCGCATGACTCCTTTGTTGGCAACTTCCAATGCGTACGGAAGAGTGGCGTTTGTCAGCGCTACCGTCGAAGTGAACGGCACAGCACCTGGCATATTAGCAACACAATAGTGTACCACCCCTTCGATGACATACGTCGGATTCTCGTGAGTGGTCGGTTTGCATGTTTCGACACAACCTCCCTGGTCGACTGATACATCAATGATGACCGATCCCGGCTTCATCTCCTTTAGCATCTCACGCGTAACAAGGTGGGGGGCTTTGGCACCGGGGATGAGCACGGCTCCAATGACCAGATCGGCTTTCTTCACCGATTTCAATATGTTGTAATGATTCGACATCATCGTAGTAACATTCTTGGGCATCACGTCATCAAGATAGCGCAGTCGATACAAATTGTTGTCAAGAATCGTAACGCGTGCACCGAGTCCGGCGGCAATCTTTGCCGCATTCGTTCCGACGATTCCACCGCCGATGATGGCGACATCCCCAGGCTCAGTACCGGGAACCCCTCCAAGGAGAATTCCCCTTCCGCCCATCGCTTTCTCCAGATATTTTGCACCCTCTTGAGGGGCCATCCTGCCGGCGACTTCGCTCATCGGGATCAGGAGTGGCAAAGAACCGTCTGACCTCTGCACTGTCTCATAGGCGATGGCGATACATCGCGACTTCAGCATTGCCTCCGTCAGCTCCCGGCTCGATGCGAAGTGAAAATAGGTAAACACGATCTGCCCCTTGCGGATGAGTCCATATTCCGATGGGAGAGGCTCTTTCACTTTCATGATCATGTCGGAACGTATGTAAATCTCCTGCGGCGCGGTGATGATTTCCGCACCAGCCTTGCGGTACGTGTCATCGGAGAACCCGCTGCCGAGTCCCGCGCGCGTCTCGATGAGTACAGTATGTCCTGCTTTATTGAGCACCTGGGCTCCAACAGGGAGGAGCGAGACACGATTTTCATTTGATTTGATTTCTCTCGGTACGCCGATGATCATACTCTTACTTTCAGTTGGGGACGTCGCTTCGTGAAGCTCGTCATGATGTGCATTATTGCAACTCGGATGCCTTAGGTCTGAAGATCACCGTTGTGAAATCCTCCACCTTCAGGAAATTTTTACTCACCTCGAATACTTCATCCGCCTCGACGGCATCAATCTTTCTAATAATCTCATCGAGCGGAATATTTGTTCCATAGTATAACTCGCCGCTGCCTAGTCGCATCATGCGGCTCGACATGCTTTCGAGACTCAACATCATCATGCCCTTGAGTTGTGACTTCGTTCGTCTCAATTCGGTGGGGCCGACCGGCATCGACCGAAGTTTGTCAAATACCTTCGTGATCAATTCGATCGAGCGGTCGACATTCTTCGCGTCTGTCGCAGCATAAACGCCGAAATTCCCCGTGTCGCTCATTGTGTTGACAAATGAATACACGGTGTACGCGAGTCCATGTCGTTCACGCAAATTCTGGAACAATCGCGAACTCATCCCCTCACCGAGGAGTGTATTCATCACCATCAACGGGTAGCGTTGGTGAGCGCGCACACTGCAACCGAGGGTTCCCATGCAGAGGTGCGCCTGCAGAATCGGCCTATCGAATACCGCCTTGCAGGGGTGATGTGACCGTGGCTGGTGAGGACGACGAACCGTCCCATGCCGGCTAGAACCACTGCCAAAGTGCTTCTCAACCAGAGCAACTACTGTCTCATGTTTGAGATTACCGGCGGCTGCAATGACCATCTTACCGGGAACGTAATGCTCACGCTTCCATTCACATAGCATCTCCCGAGTGAACGATTCCACGTTCTTTGTCTTTCCGAGCACAGGAAATCTCAGCGGATGATCGTGAAACAGACGATCATCAAAATAATCATGGATGAGTTCGTCGGGGTCGTCCTCCAGATTCTTGAATTCCTCCAGGACGACGAGCCTCTCCTTTTCGATTTCTTTCCTCTCAAAGAGCGGATGACGAACGAGATCAGCGACGACGTCTACCGCTTTGGGAAGATGGACATCCAGCGAACGTGCATAGAAACATGTATGTTCTTTGCTTGTGAAGGCGTTGAGATAACCTCCGTCGGATTCCAGGCTGCGCGCAATTGCCTGCAGACTGAAATGTTTCGTCCCCTTAAACACCATATGTTCGACAAAATGGGAGATTCCATTGTTATGGACGCGCTCATCACGCGAACCCACATCGATCCACAATCCGAACGAGATTGAACGAACATAAGGAATCTCCTCCGTTACAATCCGAAGGCCGTTTGGTAGAACGGTCTTTCGAGATTCAGTCGGGAGTGTAGAATGAGGATTCGAGACAGTGTTCGGGGAAATCTTATTCATGCCAGGCGACGATTGGAAAATGCACGTCCAATATATCTATTCTTGAGCAGAGAAACAAGCCGAAACAAGCATTATGGCAGGTCGCCGCCATACAACATCTCTTTGATTTTCGCCACTACCATATCGATTGCCACCTCATTCTCGCCACCCTTTGGAATAATGACATCCGCCCAGTGTTTGCTGGGTTCTACAAACTCAAGGTGCATCGGTTTAACGGTGTCGACGTACTGGCGCATCACAGATTCAATTGATCGGTGGCGCTCGAGGAGATCGCGTCTCAATCGTCGAAGCAAGCGTTCGTCGGCATCGGTATCGACGAAGATCTTGATGTCCATCAGCTCACGCAACTCCCGACTATCAAAAATAAGAATGCCTTCGACGATAATAACCGTCTTCGGCTCGATCATCCTGACCTCAGGGGATCTGCGGTATGTTGTGTAATTATAGATTGGTTGAGGAATGGATTGCCACCTCTTCAATTTGGTGAGATGATCGATTAAGAGGGTTGTCTCCAGAGCGTCGGGATGATCGAAATTAATCTTTTCGTTAGGTGTACCGTTGAAGGCGGGAAGGTCCTTATAGTAGAAGTCATGTTGGAGCACGACGACTTTGTCAAGCTCTAGTCGATTGAGGATTTTCTGCGTAACAGTGGTCTTGCCGGAGCCGGTGCCACCGGCAATTCCTATGGCCAACGGACGCCTAATCATTAAACGGAATATAATTGAAAGGCGAAGGAGATGCAAGCAGGATCGAGCCGAATTTGCGCCGCTTTGGTAAGGTAAGAAAGATTCAATCTCCTGAAAGACGTCGAATCGTTCTGGAGACTGTGATTAATCCCCATGCATGGAATGACCGCGATACTAGTTCATTTTGTAGGAGAGCCGTTCGAACATCGATCCGAGCTTTGATGATAACCCTGTAAATCGTCGCAGCTGCCAAAACCACGTAGATCATTGCAAGTTGAATCCCATCGCCATCGCGGGAGAAATTCGGGGCGGCATGCACGATGAGCTGCTTTCTTATGTCGCGAAGGATTCGTACCGTGAAGGTGCCTACCTGGCGTCGATCCCGGCGATAGTCTTCAAGAGCGCATCAAGGAAGGAACGAAGATTGCAAAAAAAATGCCCTTCGAGGTGAAGGGCACTGAAAGACTAAAAG
>DASYTP010000054.1:0-5078 GCA_036002145.1 Bacteroidota bacterium
GACATTGACGTTCAACAGGCTCGCTTCGGGAAGTCCCTTCGTTGCAACGAATTCAGTCAGCTTGCGTGAGATCTTTGCCGCAAACGTGAAGTCGGGGTTTTCCCAGGTGGCCAGGGAGACGGCAATCGACGGAATACCGAGGACTGTCCCTTCTGTCGCGGCGGAAACGGTGCCGGAGTAGATGATATTGATTGCAGTGTTCGAACCATGGTTGATGCCGGACACGAGAATGTCGGGCTTCTCGTCGAGCAATGAGCGGATGGCGAGTTTGACGCAATCGGCCGGGGTGCCTTCGATTGCGTAGCCGAAGAATTCATCGTTCTTGAAATACTTGGCGGCACGTAGGGGGTAATTCACCGTGATCGCGTGACCGACGGCGCTTCGCTGCTTGTCGGGCGCAACGACGGTGACGTCGCCGATTTTTTTTAATTCGAGGACGAGGGCGGAGATGCCCGGCGCAGCGATGCCGTCATCGTTCGATACGAGGATACGGAGTCGCCTGTGCGCTGTCTTCCTGGCCCGCATGGCTCAGTAACTTTCATTCTTTGTGGGAAAACGGCCTGATCTCACGTCGCTGATGTACTTGCGGAAGGCCGCCCGCATTGTTTCCGCGAGTTCGGCATAGCGCCGGACGAAGCGGGGCTTGAACTCTTCGGTGAGCCCGAGCATATCATACACAACCAGCACCTGGCCATCGCAGTCGGGGCCGGCGCCGATGCCAATCGTCGGCACGGCGACACTCTTCGTGACCTTCCTCGCCAATGAAGCCGGTATTTTCTCGAGGACGATTGCGAATACGCCTGCGTCCGCGAGAACCTTCGCATCGTGAAGGAGCTCGTCGGCTTCTTTCCTGGTCTGAGCCCGCACCTCATACGTGCCGAATTTATTGATTGCCTGCGGCGTAAGTCCCAGATGCCCCATGACCGGGATGCCCACCTTCACGAGATGTTTGACGATCTCCGCGATGTACTCACCCCCCTCGAGTTTTACTGCGCCGACGCCGACTTCTTTCATGATCCTACCAGCATTGCGTACGGCATCGTCAGCGCTTGTCTGGAAAGACATGAAGGGCATGTCGACAACGATGAGTGCATTCTTTACGATCCGTTTCACGGCCTTCGCATGATAGATCATGTCGTCGACGGTGACAGGAAGCGTTGTTTCGTAGCCCTGGACGACGTTCCCAAGCGAGTCCCCGACCAGGATAATGTCGATGCCTACCTGATCAAGATACTTGGCAACGAGGTAGTCGTACGCGGTCAGCATTGTTATTTTCTCGCGGCTTTTCTTCATCGTCATAACGGTTTTCGTTGTGACGACGCGAGGTTTAGGAGGAGGTACTTTCTTCGGGGGCATAGGTAATGAACGATATTACACAAGATTGGAATTTAAACGTAAGGTTCCTCAAACTTCAAAAAATGACAAAATGATTTTCAGCTTGCGACGTCGATCATCGTCCCGATAAACTCGATCCCACAGGCGTTTTCGAAGCCGCGTCTGACCGCATCGGCGGCTTCATCGTAGGAAACGACCCTGCCGAGAATGGTTTGAGCATCGACGGAGCTGGAATCAAGATTCTCCAGGATAACCGCCCTTGAACCGTTTATGCTCCCCGAAAGGAATTCAATGAGATGCCGGTGACGGGATCCGAGGAGAAGGGAGCCGTGCTGGAGGATCGTGTTGCCGAATCTTCGCTGGGCGCTGCCGACGAGTTTCCTCTGCTGATAGTGAATCTCATCTTTTGCCGAGCTCGTGAAGCACGGAATCGCCGAGAGGTCACGGTAGTGTGTCCGAAAATCATGCGATTGGCCGGAGAGCTGTACATCGATGCCGAGGAGCCGCAACCCGCAGGCTACTCCTTCGTTGATGAACCGGTAAAGCTCCCGTAAACTTCTGCCACCGGCGTTCATGGCGACGCTGTATGTCAACTCGTCGGCGTGGAGGATCGCCCGTCCGCCCGTCGGCCGTCGAACGATATCGATCCCGGCGGCTGCCAATTTACTCATGTCGAAATCCTCCAGGCGCTGGTTCATGCCGATGGAAATCGCATGCGGCTGCCAGCCATAGACCCGGAGCGTCGGGAGGGACGAACCCGTTGCGAATTCCGACGCCAGCGAGATATCATACGTCATGTTGAACGCCCCGGAATTGAATCCGGTATCGAGAAATCTCCACTTCATCTGCGTCTCCAGATGATTCCCCGCTTGCTCTTTTCTATGAAATCGATGACGTGCCGAACTTCTTCAGTCATCGCGATTTCTTTCTTGATTCGTTCAAGCGCCTGTGAGATGTTAAGATCGGAATTATAGATGAGCTGGTACACTTTTTCGAGAAGGTCCATCACGTCCTGGGGAAAATTTCGCCGCTTCAAGCCGACCATATTCAATCCGGTGAACGCAAGAGGTTCCTGACCGGCGAGAACGTAGGGGGGGACGTCCTTCGTCGCGCGGAATCCGCCGCCGATCATCGCGTGGCGTCCGATTCGGGTGAACTGGTGAATTGCTACAATGCCGCCGACAACAACGGAATCTTCGATCACAACATGCCCCGCCATGTTGACGGCGTTCGCAAGGATGACGTGATTTCCTACGGAACAATCGTGGGCCACGTGAGCATACGCCATGATGAAACAATGATTGCCAACGGTCGTTTTGCCGCGCGCATGAGTCCCCCGGTTCAGCGTCGCATATTCGCGCACCGTGGTATGATCGCCGATTTCTAACGTCGTCACTTCGCCATGAAACTTGAGGTCCTGCGGCGTGCTCGCGAGTACGGCTCCATGATGAATGTGGCACTCTTTTCCGATCCTGGAGCCATTGGCAATAAGGACGTTCGAGGCGATATGCGTTCCGGCTCCCACGAAAACATCCTCCTCGATGATGGAGAATGGTCCCACGACAACGTTTTCACCGAGTTGCGCCTTGGGGCTGACAATAGCGCGGCTGTCGATCGTCGCGCTCATGCCGTCCTCACGCCGTTTTTGTCGCGGTCGACAATGGCCGCGCTGAGCTGCGCCTGGGCCACAAGCTCGCCGTTAACATATGCTTCGCCGCCAAGCTGCGCGATACGCGCGCGCCTGTTCTCAAGTTTCACCTCAAGGATAAGCTGGTCGCCCGGGACGACGGGTTTCCGGAATTTTGCATTGTTAATCGTCGTGAACATCGCCAGTTTTCCCTCTGGGTTTTCCAGCCCGTTCAACAGAAGGATTCCACCTGCCTGCGCCATTGCTTCGATGATGAGGACCCCGGGCATGACCGGTTGACCGGGGAAGTGTCCCTGGAAAAACCAATCGTTGACAGTCACGTTCTTCACCCCCACAATCTTTTCGTCGAGTTTGAATTCGATTATTTTGTCCACAAGCACAAACGGGTAGCGGTGAGGGAGAATTTTTTGAAGGGCAACGGCATCGAATACCACGCCCTCTTTTCTATCGTACTGGTATTTTTTCACCAGCGATTGTTGCTGGTACAGCTTCCGGACTTTCCTGGCGAATTCCACATTGCTTGCGTGGCCCGGACGCGCCGCCAGGATCTGGGCTTTCAGAGGCGCCCCGATGAGCGCAAGGTCACCCATGAGATCAACGAGCTTGTGCCGGGCAGGCTCGTTCTTGTACCGAAGCGGTTTATTATTGAGCACGCCCGTTTTTCCCATCACCACCGCGTCACGAATGCCGAGTTTCGACATGATGCGTTCGAGTTCCTTCTGCGTGAGGTCCTGGTCGACTATGACAATGGCGTTGTCGAGGCTGCCGCCTCTGATGAGCCCCTGGGCGTGAAGCGTCTCGACTTCGTGAATGAAGCAGAACGTCCGCGCCGAGGAGAATTCCTCGACAAATTCCCTCTCAAGGTTGAATAAACCCGTGTGCTGGCTGCCCAGTGCCGGGTTTTGATAGTCGATCATGACAGTCAACCGGTAGTCGTCCGTCGGCAGGGCGACGATATCGACGCCGTTCTTCTCGTCGGTATAACGAACGGTTTCGTCGATGACAAGGTAATCCCTTTTTGCGTTCTGCGGATCGAAGTCTGCCTTCACCAGGGCATCGACGAATGGCTTCGCGCTCCCGTCGCAGATCGGCGGCTCGATATTGTCCAGCTCCATGATAATATTGTCGATTTGCAACCCGGCGATTGCGGCGAGCACGTGCTCGACTGTGTGCACCTTCGCATCCTTCAGCTGCAGCGTGGTGCCGCGTGCGACTTCGACGACAAGGTCGACAATCGCCGGGATCTCGGGAGAGCCGGGAAGATCAATCCGTCGAAACTTTATCCCGTGATTCTCCGGTGCCGGCTTGAACGTGAGGGTCGTCGTTACACCGGTGTGCAATCCGGTCCCGGAAATCGTGATGGGCTGCTTGATCGTTTGTTGTTGTACAAGCATGGTTCGGTTCAACGTTTTGATGATGTGGGTGCGGGGTTGCCCAGCGCTTTTTCAAGCTCAGCGCAACGCCTGGAAAGCTCACGGACTTCAGAGGCCAGCTCCGGGAGCTTTCTCAGGGACGCTTCAATACGCAGCGCCTGGTGGAGTTCTTGTGCCGGATACCCGAAATATGTTTTGCCGCTTGCCTTGATCGATTTCGACACGCCCGACTGCGCGCCGAGAGTCACATGGTCTGCGATCTCTACGTGTCCGGCGATCCCTACCTGACCCGCGAGGACACAGTTCTTGCCGATTTTCGTGCTGCCGGAAATCCCCGATTGTGCCGCGATGACTGTGTTCTCTCCTACGACAACATTGTGTGCGATGTGGATGAGGTTATCCAGTTTGACGCCACGCCTGATTCTCGTTTCACCGATGGTCGCCCGATCGATCGTGCAATTGGCGCCTATTTCCACGTCATCTTCGATCACGACAATGCCCCGCTGTGGTATTTTTTCATAGGTACCGTCGGGTTTCGGTGCAAATCCGAACCCGTCGCTGCCGATGACTGCTCCCGCATGAACGATCGCACGCCGCCCGATTCTGCATTGTTCACGGATCGTAATATTTGCATAGAGCACCGATCCTTCCCCGATGGTGACATCCTCGCCGATAACCGACCCGGGATAGATCGAAACGTTATCTGCGACGCTGCAGCGCTC
>DASYTP010000055.1:0-6872 GCA_036002145.1 Bacteroidota bacterium
CTCCGGAATACGCGACAACAATTTTCTGTTTTCTCATTGCTTTCCTTCGATGAGTTTTTCCTTCAAGAATTGCAGCACCCGGGAAGTCTTCTTCTGGGACTCAGGTATCACGACCAGTGTGTTATCCCCCGCAATCGTGCCGATAATGATGCCGTCGTGCAATGTATCGATGTATTCGCCGACAACGCTCGCCGATCCCGGGAGAGTCTTCACGACAATCATGGTTTCGTTCGCGGAGATGGAGAGCACCTGGGCGCCCACAAGTGGACGGAGCATCTGCACTTCGCCTTCGGGCGGGAGAACATAGTGCGCTCCTGCATCCGAGGCGATTCGACCCACGCCTAACTCCTTCAGATCGCGAGAGAGAGTCGCCTGGGTAACGTTGAACCCGCGCTTCCTCAGCTCCAGGCGCAATTCATCCTGGCTGGCAATACTCTTGCCGGAGATAATCTCTTTGATTGCAAAATGTCGAACTTGTTTCGGCATCTCGTTCTAACCATTTGGGGACATACTAACTGACAAGATTCAAGGAAAGAAATTCGTTCAGAAATCCAAATGTCAATCACCAGGTTGCGTAGCCATGATTTCTACAACCTTCGTTCTCCTGGCGCCGACCAGCTCGCTCATAATTGCTTTCTGAACGTGGAGTCGATTCTCCGCCTGTTGAAGCACAATGGATTGGTTCCCTTCCAGAACGTCGGCCGTAATCTCTTCGCCGCGATGCGCGGGCAGGCAGTGCATTACGACACATTCTTTGTTTGCGGCGCGAAGCAGGTTTGCATCAACCCTGTAGCCCTGAAATGCCTGGAATCGCTTCGCCCGTTCTTCCTCCTGTCCCATGCTCACCCACACGTCGGTGTAGAGTACGTCTGCCCCTTCCGCGGCTTCATACGGATCGCTGACAATTTCAATCTTGCTGACCTGCGAAACCCGTGCTTTTTCGAGAATATACTTGTCGGGCGCATAACCGTGCGGGCAGGCAAGGACAAAGTGGAATGGAAGTTTTTCCGCAAGCTCCAGCCACGAGTTCACTACGTTATTGCCGTCGCCGATGAAGGCAATCTTTGTCTGCTCGTTTAACAGGTTGCGCTCGATCAGCGTGTACACGTCCGCCATGATCTGGCACGGATGCAAGAGATCGGTCAACGCGTTGATGACCGGAATAGTCGCATGCTCTCCGAGCTCTTCAACAGTTGCATGCTGCATTGTCCTTGCGACGATCAGATCATTGTATCGCGAAAGAACTTCGGCGACGTCGCGAACAGATTCCCGCGTCGCCAGCCCGATACTTTGCTGCGAAAGATAGACCGACTGCCCTCCCAGCTGCGCAATGCCGACTTCAAACGACACGAGCGTGCGCAGCGACGGCTTCTCAAAAATCAGTGCCGCGGTTTTGTGTGCCAGCGGGCTGAAACCGTTGCTTCGTTTTTCCTTGATCCACGTCGTGAGAGAAAAGAGCTCTTCGATCTCTTCGCGTGAGTAGTTTGTAAGTGAGATGAAATCTTTTTTCATATTTTCCTCTGAGTAGAACTCCGACTTCTTACGAAGATTTGGCAGAGCAAGAAGTCGGAGTTCTCGCCTTGCTCCCGGGTTCCGGCTAAGCAAGTACTCCGGGTACTTGCAGACCTCTCGCACGGAGAAGCTCCGTCCCGACGCCGGCGTCGGTGAAGATTTCCAGCAAGATTGAATGCTTTACGCGTCCATCGATGAGATGGACCTTGGCGACACCCGCGTCGATCGCTTTGAATGCCGAGCGGATTTTCGGGATCATGCCGTTTGTGATAACTCCTTGCTCGATGAACTGATGCGCCTCCGAAGGATCCATACTGTGGACGAGGGAGCCGCCGGCGATGACACCCTCGACGTCGCTCATGTAGACGAGTTTTTCCGCGGCAAGCGCCCCCGCGATGTGCGCCGCCGCGACGTCTGCATTGATATTGTGCGCCTGGCCGTTCTCATTGACGCCGATGGGTGCAATCACCGGCATGATGCCATTGTTCAACAGCAGATTAAGCAGCGTAACGTTGACGACCGTGATATCTCCAACCAGACCGAGATGATCGTCAGACTGTTTTGTCACCCGCAGCAAGTCAGCGTCGATTCCACAGATGCCCACGGACTCGCCGTCGTGCCTGTTGATGCGTGCAACGATATCCTTGTTGGTCTTGCCCGCGAGGACCATCTGTACGACGTCCATCATCGGCGCGTCGGTGTAGCGCTGGCCATCGATGAAGCGGGAAGCGATGCCGAGCTTGCCGGCAATCCCTGTTACTTCCTTGCCGCCACCATGGACGATGACGACTTTGACTCCGACTTTCTTGAGGAGCGTAACGTCCTGAGCGAATGTATCTTCAAGTTCCCGATCGACCATCGCGGCGCCGCCGTATTTGATGACGAACGTTTTCCCCTCGTACTTTGTGATGTACGGAAGGGCTTCGATGAGGACTTCTGTTTTTGATTCGATGGAGATCATTAGTTACTTACATGCAGCTTCTGTTATTGAGAATTTTATTTGGTCGACCAGCGAATATTTCGGATTCCGGATTTTCGATTGCGGATTTCTTCCTTTAATGCCGAGATCACATCTTGTAACTCGCATTGATCGCGACGTAACCGTTCGAGAGATCCCACATGCTGGAGAAAGCGGAGAGTGTATCAATGAGACCTTCATACTTCATACTTCATACTTCTTACTTCACCCTTCCCCTCACGTCCTGTAATTCGCGTTGATCGCAACGTACTCCTTCGAAAGATCGCACGTCCAGAACGAGGCCGACGAGCTGCCCTGGTCGAGGTCGACGGTGATCTTTATCTCTTTTTGCTGCAGCACGCGCTTTGCCGCTTCCTCGGAAAAGTCGATGCTGTAGTTCTTTCGGAGGATAGGGACGTCATCGAAGAATATCTCGACGTCTTCCGGAATAAATTCGATGCCCGAATAACCAACGGCGGCAAGAATCCGCCCCCAGTTCGCATCTTCCCCGTTGATCGCAGTCTTTACCAGGTTTGAGTTTGCAATTGAACGCGCGGCCTGGACTGCCGCTTCTTCGGAGGCGGCATCGGTTACCCGGATTTCAACAAACTTCGTCGCGCCCTCTCCATCCATGACGATCATTTTCGAGAGGCGCGTGAGCAGGTATTGAAGCGCGTCATAAAAAAGGACAAACGATGGATCGTGGACACTCGTCAGCTCCTTGTTCCCGGCAAGGCCGTTTGCCAGCATGAGCACCATGTCGTTTGTGCTTGTGTCGCCATCGACGGAGATCCGGTTGAAAGAATGATCCGCGGCCTGCTTCAAGGAATAGCCCAGCAACTCCGAGGAGATATTGCAGTCCGTGGTGATAAAGGCAAGCATCGTCGCCATGTTCGGCGCAATCATCCCGGAGCCCTTCGCCATACCGCCGATGGTCACATCGACGCCGTCAAGGTTGACACGAACCGCAAGCTCCTTGGTAAATTTATCCGTCGTCATTATTGCCTCCGCGGCCGATGTATGTCCGCCCGCATCGAGCATCACCGCTGCCTCGGCGACGCCCGCTTGAATTTTCTCCATCGGCAAATACTGCCCGATCACGCCGGTGGAAGAGATGAGCACTTCCGTCCGTCCGATTTTCAGTTCGTCCGCGGCAGCCGTCACCATTGCCAGCGCATCGTTGAATCCGCGTTCTCCAGTGCACGCGTTGGCATTTCCGCTGTTTACAAGAATCGCGCGAAAGCTCGATGATCGCTCCAGCTGCTGCTTGTCGATGAGCACGGGAGCGGCCGGGACCCTGTTCGTCGTGAAAACGCCCGCGCCTCGCGCCGGCGCGGTCGAGTACACAAGCGCAAGGTCTTTCTTTACTTTCTTCACGCCGCAATGCACTCCAGCAGCGTAAAAGCCTTTTGGACCGGTGATACCGCATGGACATTCGTTGTACATTAAGAGATTCTCCTTTGTTTGTTTTCCTGGGATAGAACTCCGACTTCTTTCTCTGTGAGAGCGTGGTAAGAACTCGGAGTTCCAGCCGAGCTCCCGGAGTTCCATCACCGGAGTCCTTTATCCTGTTCCAACCCGAACATGATATTCATATTCTGGATCGCCTGACCTGCCGCACCTTTCACAAGGTTGTCGATAACCGAAGTCAGCACAAGATGTTTTGTACCAGGGACGATTGTTGCGGCAATATCACAATAATTTGACCGTACGACATCACTGATCCGGGGTGGCTGTTCTTTGATTCGAACGAAGGGAGATTCATGATAAAACGTGGCGTAAAGACTCCGCATCTCCGCTTCGGCGACCGTGACGTCGAGGGTCGCGTGAATCGTTGTATAAATTCCGCGCGTGATCGGAACAAGATGCGGTACGAATGAAAAGCTGACGTTCGTTCCGGTTGCCCTGTCGAGCACAGTCTGAATCTCCGGGATATGCTGATGGCATCCAATTTTGTATGCACGGATATTTTCATTAACTTCCGTGAAGCTGAGTTCAATCGATGCGGATCTCCCGGCGCCGGACACGCCTGAAAGGGAATTGATGACAATCCCTTCCGGTTTGATCAGTCCGCTTTTCAGCGCCGGCAGGAGAGCAAGGATGATGCTCGTCGGATAACAACCGGGATTTGCAATGAGCCTGGCGTTGCAAATGGCATCGGCATTCAACTCCGGAAGGCCGTACACTGCTTCGCTCAGAAGATGGGGAGCGGTGTGCAGGTGTTTATAATACTCCTTGTAAAGTGCCGGTGAAGGCAGGCGGAAGTCGCCGCTGAGATCGATGACACGGCCGACATTTTCAAGGAGCCCCGGAACGAGCTTCATTGCCTCCCCCGACGGGAGCGCAGCGAACGCGACGTCGATGTGTTCGAGCCGATCCGGACTGTATTCCTCGTAGGTGAGATCAACCGCCCCCGCAAGAGCGGGATACACGTCCGCAACTTTCTTCCCTGCCGAGGAGGACGCAATGACCTGGACGATCCTTGCGTCATCGCGGGCGGAGAGGAGCTTTAGAAGTTCAGCACCAGAGTAGCCTGATGCACCGATGATTGAAACTTTTATCATTTTTCGTTCTTGCATAAATATACAAGATTATGTATTATTATGCAAGAACTATTTTCAACAACATTCTCCGGACGGTATCCGATGAATACTCTTGAGCGCGAAGCGGGTGTTTTCTTCCACACGTACAAACGTATCCCCCTCGAGATCGACCACGGCGAGGGGACGTATCTTCACGCCAGGGATGGGAAGAGATATCTCGATCTCTTCAGCGGATTAGGGGTAAATGCGCTGGGATATGCTCATCCAAAAATATTGCACGCCATTCAGGAACAGAGCTCGAAGTTCATTCATCTTTCGAATTACTTCCTCCAGGAGCCGCAGATCAAACTGGCCGAAATGATTCTCCGATACTCAGGTTACAGCAAGGTTTTCCTGACGAATAGCGGCACGGAAGCGATCGAAGGGGCGTTGAAGCTTGCCCGGAAATGGGGGGCCGCAAACGGGAAGAATCAATTCGTCTCATTTTCGAATTCATTCCACGGCCGAACGATGGGGGCCCTGTCCTTAATGGATCGTCCAAAATACCGCGACGGGTATGAGCCGTTCCTCCCGGATTTCATTGTAATTCCGCATAACGACGTGAATGCCCTGCGGGCGGCGGTCAACGACAAGACTGCAGCTATTGTACTGGAGTTTATCCAGGGGGAGGGAGGAATCAAACTTGCCTCACCGGAGCTGGCGGAAGAGCTTCACCGGTTACAACAACAATTCGGCGTCACGATCATTGCCGATGAAATTCAATCGGGGCTCGGACGAACGGGAAAGTTCTTCGGATTCCATCACTATGACGTCCGACCCGACATCGTCACCATCGCCAAGCCGCTGGGGGGCGGATTACCGCTCGGTGCGTTCCTGGGAAACGAACGTGTGGCCGAAGTACTACAGCCGGGAGTTCATGGCACAACGTTCGGCGGCAACCCGGTCGCATGCGCAGCGGGGATCATCGTTCTGGAAGAACTCATGCAGCACGGCCTCATGCAGCATGCCGCCGTGATGGGAGATTACTTCAGATCCAGACTGCTTGATCTCAAGACTGAGTTTCCTCTCGTAGTGAAGGAAGTCCGTGGATTCGGACTGATGATTGGAATGGAGCTCACGATTGAATGTGAATCGGTTGTGCATCAGCTCCGCGAGCGCGGCATCCTCGTGAACTGCACAGAACAGACCGTATTACGATTTCTACCGCCACTCATTATCCGGAAGGAACAGATCGATCACGGCGTGGAAGTGTTAAGGTCGGTTTTGCAGGAAATGGTGGCTGGTTAAATGGTGATTTGGATTGGTGGAGTAGTGGATTAATAGAATAATGAGTCAATGAACCGATGAGTCTATAGCTCAATTCGCCCCCAAATACAAGAGCCGATCCCAGATCTCTGGAATCGGCTCCATCTTTACGCTCACTCGGACCGCTCACATCACGAATCTCGAATCCCCTCCGTAAGGAGTCTCCGGAAGGAGCACTTCGTGCCTGCGGACAATCCGCCGAGCCACTACTTGACCAGTATCATCCTCTTCACGCTGACAAACGTTTTTCCGTCGTTATCCTCGGCAAATACTCGATATAGATATGCTCCTGAGGGAATCCCTGATGCATCGAAGATCACCTTCTTGTAACCGGCGTTCATCGACTCCTTATCCATCAGTCTGACGACCTCCTGTCCGAGAATATTATAGACCGACAGTGTCACCGTCGCAGCACGCGGCAGGTCAAACTGCATCACCGTTGAGGGATTGAACGGATTCGGGTAATTCTGATGCAGCGCATACTCGGCCGGTATCCCGTTCCCCAGATCGACAACGTCACCGACCCGATCCGCGTAGAACCAGAATGTATCGGG
>DASYTP010000056.1:0-3645 GCA_036002145.1 Bacteroidota bacterium
GTCACCTATATCGTTCCCATCGACGCGGCAGAGGGGGGACACCTCCATAATAACTTCATGACCCTTCTCGTCACGATAGGATTTGTGGGATTCGCTGCAACGATGGCAATCTTCGTGAAAATTGTTCAGCTTGACCTGAGAGCGGCCCGCCGGACGCGCGGTCACTGGTTGTACGGAAGCGTAACGGCCGGCTGTCTTGCTGCCTTCATCGCCTTCCAGATTAACGGCTTGTTCGAATGGAATTTTGGAGACCATGAAATAGCGGTATTGCTCTGGTTCACCGTCGGACTCGTGCTTCTGGCAGAGCGCCGCTTTCACCAATTACAGAATTGAAGAGAGTTTGAACGAAACCCGCCATAAGTTATCCGTCATCGTCATCACGAGAAACGAGGAACGGAACATTGCCGACTGTTTACGGAGTGTTTCCTGGGCTGAGGATATCATTCTCGTCGACGCCCAAAGCACCGATCACACCGTTGAACTCGCCCGGCAATTCACCTCCCGCATCTTCGTCGCGCCATGGATGGGATATGCGTCAGCGAAAAACTTCGCGCTCGAGCAGGCGGTGCACGATTGGATTTTATGGGTGGATGCAGATGAGCGCGTGCCAGCCGAACTTGCCGCTGAAATACAGGATACGATTTCCCGGCTTGCAAATTCGTGCGTCGCCTACGAAGTCGCCCGAAGGGCCTATTTTTTGGGAAAATGGATCAGACATTGCGGTTGGTATCCAGGATATGTGGTAAGATTATTCAAGAAAAGATCCGCGTCGTTCAGTAGTTCGAAGGTCCACGAACATGTGGAGTTTGTCGGCGCCTCCGGACGCCTCGCTCACGACCTGTTACACTACACCGATGACAATCTCTTTCACTATTTTGCGAAATTCAACAGGTATACGTCGCTCGCAGGCGAGGAAATGATCGGATCGAACAGGCGGTTTTCGGTGTACGACTTGCTCGTCCGCCCTCCCTTCCTCTTTGTCAAGATGTACCTGTTCCGTCTCGGATTTCTGGATGGGATGCACGGACTGATATTATCGCTCGTCTCCGCGGCTCACGTGTTCACGAAATATGCGAAACTCTGGGAGCTCCAGGATCGCGCTTCCCCAACGGTTGGATCACGCGGGCAGAACGTATGATACTCCTGGCGGTGAAAGATCAACAACGATCGCTTTTCGCTCCTGCCGAAAAATTCCTGAAGAACAATTGCATGGGATTGCTCGAAAAACTCTATGCGCGGAAAGTCGTTTCGCCGGAATCTGTGGACCTGTCCAACATCAGGTCCATCCTTGTGATACGGCAACACGACCAACTGGGGGATTTTCTGCTTGCGACGCCGGTTCTCCGCGCTTTACGTGAGCGGTTTCCGGAGGCGACGATAGGCTTGCTGGTCCGCGAGTATTTCCATGATGTCGCCCGGGCACTGCCGACCGTCGATGACGTCCTGGTATTCTACGAAAACGGCCTTCACTGGACGTGGAGGAGGGTGAGCTCGCTTCACCGCAGTCTGCGGAAGGGATGGGATCTGACGGTCGTCTTGAACTCCGTCAGTCACTCCCTCACTTCCGATCTACTCGCGCATTTCTCCCGGGCGAAGTATGTGCTTGGCTCCGATGAAAGGATTTTCCCCGGCTGCTCGAGGAATTTCTTTTACAATCTCCTGGCGCCGCAGGGCGACGAGCCCCGTCATCAGACGGAACGCAACCTTGACATTGTACGGCTCTTGGGTGTCGACACGCTTGATCGTACCTTACGCATTTCCATATCCGAGGAGGAGCGGAATGTTGCCGGCCGATTCCTCGAAGCGAAGGGTTTCAAGCCGGGAATTACCGCTATAGGGATGCACATCGGCGCCGGCAAGCCGCTCAATCGCTGGCCGGTGAAGCGATTCGCCGAGCTTGCAAAGGCTCTCACGGCGCGGTACGCCGCGCAGATCGTGCTGTTTTGGGGTCCGTATGAAGAAGAACTCAAGCGGATTTTTCATGCTCAAGCTGAAACCGGGACAGTCGATGCCGGCCATTCAAATCTCAGAATGCTGGCGTCATTGTTTGCGCGATGCGATGCCATTGTATGTAACGATACCGGAATCATGCATCTCGGTGCAGCAACCGGCGTCCCGGTAGCGGCCTTGTTCGGATCGGCAAGGCCTGAGGAATGGAAACCATTCGGCGACAATGTCCGGGCGATTCGCGCGGAGAGCGGGAAGGTGGAGGATATAAGAGTAGAGGACGTCATGGTGGCGCTCGAGGGATTCATTTGATTTTGTCGTAAAGAATTAAACACGGATGACGCGGAAACTACACGGATACTCACGGAAATCCGCAATGTTTTCGTGCTACTTTCGCGTCAATCCGTGGTGAGACGTCGTGGCAGCCTTTGTTTGCCGAACTCACACACCATCCGCCGTCACATCCTTTTGTCAAAGCCGAAGTTTTTCTGTACATTTGTCCATGAAAATACTGGATCTCGGCTGTGGACCTCATGCAAAAAAAGACGGATCCATCGGCCTCGACAAGCGCCCGGCGCCCCACGTGGATGTCGTCCACGACATGAACCAGTACCCTTATCCATTCCCCGATAATGAATTCGAATGGATCGAGATGTCCCACATTATCGAACACGTTGACAGGCCTCTAAGGTTGATGAACGAGGTGCACCGGATTGCGAAGAACGGCGCGACGGTACGAATCATTACTCCGCATTATACCTCGCAGCTATCGTACGGAGATTTCGAACACTTCCATCATTTTGGGTATATAACGTTCCTTACCCTTCAGAACACTTCTTTGTTCCGGATCAGAAACCACAAGTTGCATTTTACGGACCTCTACAGGATCACCGGTGTAAGCGCGCTTGCCAACCTGTTCCCGCGGCGGTGGGAAAAATACCTGGGCTTCATGCTTCCGGCGTTATACATAGAAGTATTTCTTGATGTTGTCAAAGGGGATGGGCAAAAGAACGTCCTTGTCGATAAGTACATGTATTGAAGAGCTATGAATCAGCATGACAAATCCGGGCTTCTCCTGATGCAGCTCGTGTCAATGTTCCATTTTGCGGCCCTGCAGCATATGGGCAAACTTAAGAATCCGATGACTGACAAGATTGAACGGGATCTTCACCAGGCAGAGGCGACTATCGATATGCTTGAGATGCTGCATACAAAAATGAAGGGCAACCTGACGCCGGATGAGGAGCGGATGTTTTCGAACATTCTGCAGGAGGTGAGGCTGAATTACGTCGATGAGGCCGGCAAATCCGAACCTCCAGAGACGCCTCCTGCCGTGGATGAAACGACCGCCCACTGATCCATGAACATGAGATTCGGGGTGGTCGGAAATACCAGTAAGCCGGTCGTCAGAGAGGTGGCATGCAGTTTGATCGACCTCTTCCGGAAGAACAAGCTTGAATTCGTCGTGCATGACGAGCTCGGCCGTTGGCTCAACGGAAGTGCCGATCGCTCGATCGTAGAGGCAACGGCGTTTTGCAAGGCGAGCGAGATCGGACGGCATGCCGATATGCTCATCGCACTGGGAGGTGACGGCACAATGCTGGCGGCAGCGCATATGATCGGTGGACAAGGGACTCCGATCCTGGGAATCAATCTGGGAAAGCTGGGGTTCCTCGCGGAAGTTTCGGTGAATGAAGT
>DASYTP010000057.1:0-3933 GCA_036002145.1 Bacteroidota bacterium
GACATCAACATCCTGACATTCACCAGCCCTTCGACATTCAATAACTTCGCAGCCTTGTTTTCGACGAACGAGCTTGCGGAAACTGTTCGCAGGACAAAAATTGCTGTGATCGGACCGGTCACAGCAAAGACGGTCGAGGATGCAGGGCTCGAAGCGGATATTGTTTCAAAGGAATCGACGATCGAGGCGATGGTAGATGCTATTTTGGACTATTACGGGTCGCTTAGACAGTAGGATCACGTCACGAACCAATGCTCTTTCAACGAAGAGGAAATTCAAAAATCAAAAATCAAAAAGTTTTCACCTAATCCCTGCGCCAGAGGCGCATCATCAGCCGGAGGCAGATGAGCCTCAGGCTGAGCCTCTGGCGGATAATCCCTCCGTCTCGCCGGGGCGAGCCGAGATCTCAATCCGGCAACGCGGCATCGGACAATCTCCCCTCCCCAATCCCGCTGACAGCGTCTTCCTCCGTGCCTGCCTCCGTCAGCCGACCCCGCGCACTCCTGTTTGGATCATGCGCCAGGCCGGCAGGTATCTGCCGGAGTATCGGGCGGTCAGGGAAAAGGTTGATTTCCTCACCCTTTGTAAAACTCCTGCGCTTGCCGCAGAAGTAACGATTCAGCCGGTCGATATCATTGGAGTTGACGCTGCCATAATTTTTTCCGATATTCTGGTGATTCCCGAGGCGATGGGGATGGAGCTGATCATCGAAGAAGGCAGGGGCGGACCCCGGTTTCCATCGCCCCTCAGGTCGACTGCGGATATTGCAAAACTTGGCATTCCCGATCCCGAAGAGAAGTTAACATTTGTCCTGGATGCCTTGAGACTCGTGAAGAAGAATCTGGACGGGAAGGTTCCCCTGATCGGTTTTTCCGGATCACCGTGGACGCTGGCCGCATACATGGTTGAGGGGCACGGCTCAAAAGATTTTCGCTTTCTCAAAGAATTGATCTATCGCACTCCTAAGCAGGCACACTCGCTCCTGGAGAAGCTTGCGAAGTCAGTCGCGCGTTACCTGAGCGCGCAGATCGGGGCAGGAGCACAGGCGGTGCAGATATTCGATACCTGGGGTGGTATACTGACTCAGGAAGCATTCAGAGATTTTTCATTACGGTACATTCAACAGGTAATTGCTGAAACAGAATCCGGCGGAGTTCCGATCATCGTTTTCTGCAAAGACTGCGGGCATTCACTCCGGCAGATTGCAGATGCGGGATGTCAGGTCGTAGGATTGGATTGGGCCACAGATATTGGAGATGCAAAAACAGTCATTGGCGACAAAGTTGCGCTGCAAGGGAATCTTGACCCGACCATTCTCTTCGCCTCACCTGGGCTGATTCGAGAGCAGGTAAAATCGATACTAGCAAAATTTGGCAGGGGTCCGGGACATATTTTCAATCTCGGGCATGGCATATTGCCCGAAACGCCTGTTGAGCACGTGAAAGAATTTGTTAGAGCAGTGAAGGAAGAAAGTACACCTTACCATACATAACCCAACAAAAGGAGCACACAATGGCAGACAAAAAAGCACTCATCGCAGGACTCAACGAGGACCTCGCAAACGAGCTGGGGGCGTCAATTCTTTATCTCTACCAGACCGCGACCGCCACGGGATGGGAGGGCGAAGAAGTACGGGAATTTCTCACACCCGAAATCACCGGTGAAATCCAGCACGCAGTGTTTCTCGCGGGAAAGATCGCAGCGCTCGGCGGCAAACCCACAACCGAACCGAAACAGCATAAATCGCCCAAGGACGTGAAGGGCATGTTGAAGTACGACTTGAAGCTCGAGCGTGATGCCATCGAGAGTTATCGGGAGCGCTGCATGCAGGCGGAAGAAGCGGGCGAGATTGGTTTGAAGATCAAGCTTGAAGAGATTATTGTCGACGAGACCGGGCACGCCGAGCAGATTGAGCGGATTCTGAAGGGGATGTAAGTCGTCATTCCACATACACCGGAAATGCCTTCAGTCAGTCCGAATCTCCTCTTCAAGAGACGGGTAGAGGATTATTTCAAGCATCTTCAAAACGTCATTTGCTCCGCCCTGGAGACACTTGACGGAAAAGCAAAATTCTCCCAGGACGTCTGGGCACACCGCGAGAGCGGTGGAGGCAAGACGCGGATCCTGCAGCTTGGAGGTATTTTCGAAAAAGCCGGCGTGAACTTCTCCGGAATCTCGAGCGAGTTGACCCCTCTCCTCGCCGGTCGCCTCGGGGTGGAACCCCAGCGGGTGTTTGCAACAGGAATTTCGCTGGTTCTTCATCCCGCCAGCCCCATGGTTCCGACGGTCCACATGAATCTTCGATACCTTGAGCTCGCCAACGGCGACGGGTGGTTCGGCGGCGGCGCCGATCTCACTCCGCATTACCTGTTCGAAGAGGATGCGAGACATTTCCATCAGACGCTCAAAGGTGCCTGTGATCGCCACGATCCCGCGTTCTATCCCCTGTTCAAGCAACGATGCGACGAATATTTTATTATCAAGCATCGGGGAGAGGCGCGGGGGATCGGCGGAGTATTCTTCGATTATCTCCGGGATGACAAGGAGAAAACCCTCATGTTCATTCAGGACTTCGGCCAGGCGTTCACGAATGCCTACGTTCCGATCGTCCGGAGGCGGATGAACGAGCCGTGGGGACAGCGTGAAAAACAATGGCAGCTCATCCGGCGGGGACGTTATGTTGAGTTTAACCTGGTGTACGACCGCGGAACGCTGTTCGGCCTGGAAACCGAGGGAAGGGCGGAATCGATCCTCATGTCTCTCCCTCCTGAAGTTCACTGGCGATATAATTACCAGCCCGAGGATAGGTCCCGCGAAGCCGCCCTGCTCATTGTTCTGAAACAACCCCGGGCGTGGGTGTGATGGCGGAAGAAAAGCTGGGCGTCGTGCTTTTTCAACTGGGTGGGCCCGACTCGTTGGAGGCGGTCGAGCCATTCCTCTACAACCTCTTCCGCGACCCGGACATCATCAACTTCCCCGGATCGTTCCTTGCGCGAAAGCCGCTCGCAAAATTTATCTCGTCGAGGCGACAGAAGAAAGTTGCGGCGCATTACGAAGAGATCGGCGGGAAATCACCCATCATCGATCTCACGAATGCGCAGGCCCGCGCACTCGAGCAGGAGCTCAGCAAGAACGTCCGGGCGCGCGTATTCGTCGCAATGCGATACTGGCATCCCCTGACCCATGAGGTCATCGCTTTGATGAAGAAGGAATCCTTTTCCCGGCTGGTTCTCCTCCCGCTGTATCCTCACTTTTCGAAGGCAACCACGATTTCGAGCATGAAAGAATGGAACCGGCAATGTCGCATCCATGACTACAAACATATTCCGAGTCACCCTGTCTGCTGTTTCTACAACCATCCGTTGTATCTTGAGGCGATCGTCGACCGTATCAATGTCGCGTATGCGAAATTCTCGCACCGCGACCCGCGCGATATCGACCTCGTGTTCAGCGCACATGGCATTCCGGTCAGCCTCATCAAGGAAGGCGATCCTTACCAGAGGCAGATAGAAGAGACCGTCCGCCTCGTCGTTGAAAAAGGAGCCTGGATTTCACCTCACACCCTTTGTTACCAGAGCAAGGTCGGGCCGACTGAGTGGTTAAGGCCTTCACTCGGTACGACAATGCGCGAGCTTGCGTCGAAGGGACGAAGACACCTGCTGATCATTCCGATCGCGTTCGTTACCGAACATATCGAAACCCTCCACGAAATCAACATCGAAGCACGAGAAGATGCAAAACGGCTCGGCATTGAACAATTCGAAAAAATGCCCGCTCTGAACGACAATCCGAAATTCATCCAATGCCTGGCAGATCTTGTTCTGAAGAACGCAATGAACAGCCCTCTCGGCCTGCCGACATGCCGCTCGTTGTTCCAAGAAGAAACGGGGAGGACGGCGCCGATACTGTGTCCGTATTGGACAGCGGATGGAA
>DASYTP010000058.1:0-2129 GCA_036002145.1 Bacteroidota bacterium
GTTATGGCCTGATTTGGGCTTTAATGGCTATAGCGTGCTAACATACCAACGTACCAATATACTACCATACTACGTTGAAAAAGTACGTCATCAAGAAGCCGGCCGGGGAGTTGCGTGTCGTTCATCCCCAGCGATTCCAGATCGATTACAGAAATTCCCTGAACGGGCAACAGTACGAAGCCGTCACATCTACCAACGGCCCGCACCTTGTGATCGCAGGGGCAGGAACGGGCAAAACGCGCACGATTGTATACCGCGTTGCGTATCTCGTCGAACTCGGGGTAAAGCCGGAGCACATTCTATTGCTCACATTCACGCGAAAAGCTTCGCAGGAAATGCTTCGCCGCGCGGCCGTGCTGCTTGATTCCCGGTGTGAGAAAGTATCGGGCGGGACCTTCCATTCATTTGCGAACATGGTGCTTCGCAGATACGCACAGCAAGTAGGATTTGATCGAAGTTTCACCATTCTTGACCAGAGCGATGCCGAAGACGTCGTCAATCTCATCCGGACACGGTTGAAGCTCGACACGCGGGCGCGTCGATTTCCCCGCAAGGAAACACTCCACGATCTGCACAGTCGCTCGATCAATACCGTCACGTCGTTATCGTCGCTCCTTGCGTCCGACTATCCCCATTACCTTGAGCTCGAGGAGGATATTCGAAAAGTGATTGACCTTTACGGCGAGTATAAGGCGTCGCACAACTTGATGGACTACGATGATCTGCTTGTCAACCTCATCAAACTCCTGCACGAGCAGGAAGCGATCAGGAACGAGCTCTCGACGTATTACCGGTATTGCATGGTCGATGAATACCAGGACACGAATAAACTTCAGGCGGAAATCGTCCGACAGATCTCATCGAAGCATCAAAACGTGATGGTGGTGGGGGATGACTCGCAGTCGATCTATGCCTTCCGGGGCTCCACAATCCGCAACATGCTTGAATTTCCGGAACAATTTTCGGATTGCAAGATCATCACGCTGGAGGAGAATTACCGCAGTACTCAATTAATCCTAAACGTCGCGAACGAAATTCTCAAAAGAGCGTTGGACTGAGGACAAACATGAAAACGACAAGTCTCATTGTCTTTGTTGCCTGCACGATACTCACGGTCGGTGGCTGCTTCACAGCGAAGGATGCCAGAAAGGAAGAACAGCCTACGTCCCCGTCGGTCCCGGAGACGAAAAAACCGCCCGCGCCGGACATTACACTGAAGGTCGGCAGCATCAATCTAACGAATCTCGCTAAACGCGTTGAGAAGAAAGATGTCGAGGAGTTCGGCCACCTGCTGAAGAAGGAAAAAATCGACATTCTTACGCTTCAGGGAGTCGCCCGATATCCGGGAGTCGAGACGCGGATCGATATCGTGAATGAAATCGGTGCGCAAACGGAGATGCGACAGGCGTTTGGTGAAACGATCACGCTCTCCGGGAAACAATCCGGCAACGCCGTCTTCAGCCTCTACCCGATCAAGTCCACCGAGAATACCCGCTACGATGGCCTTCACTCATCCAGTTTTGAGGCAGCATTGCAGGCTGTTGTCGACTGCGGCGTGCGCGACATCGTGGTCATCGTCACGGGCGTGCCGGACAGCATCGTTGACGATGACCGGCGAACGATTGCCAACAAACTGAGCTCGTTTGGTATCGTCTATATTAACAACCCTCTCATCATTGCAGGAAATCTGCCTTTGCCCGATACATTACGCGCGTCAGAACAATTCGATTCGATGAAGCCGCAGAGCGGCGATCCGCCGCTGGTGTGGTTCTCAAGGGGTGAGGCAATGAAGTTCCAAAGCCAGGACATGATAGTGACCCCCCTTGGCGCCATGACGGTTGTGCAGTTCGCCCTATTCCGGCAGCCCGGACCATGAGGCATAAGTACACAAAGGTTCTCTACACGAATCGGGGGGAAGGAAAGATGCCCCAGCTGATCGTCGCGGAGAACGAGAACATGCAGTCGAAGTTCGTCGTGCAGAGAATCCTCGAGCTGCGCGAGGAGGGTGTGCCGCTTGAACAAATCGCCGTGCTCTTTCGCTCCTCGTTTCTATCGTTCGACCTTGAAATCGAGCTTGCGAAAGCCGACATTCCGTTTCTGAAGTTCGGAGGATTCAAATTCATCGAGAC
>DASYTP010000059.1:0-5175 GCA_036002145.1 Bacteroidota bacterium
CGACTTCACTTGTGAGCTCGATGAATCCGCCGTGGTTCTTCACAATACTCTTGACGGTGGAAAGCCCGATCCCCGTTCCTTTGCCCGATTCTTTCGTCGAGTAGAACGGATCGAAGATCTTGCCGATCGCGTCGGCAGGAATTCCTGATCCCGTATCGGTGACCATGACGGTAACATACGGTCCCGGCCTGGATCCGGGATGGGTCGACAGGCTTTGTTGATCGAAAACCACGTTGCGCGCCGTGATCGTTATTTTTCCCCCGGACGCCATGGCATCCCGTGCATTGACACATAAATTCATCATGACCTGATGGAGCTGGGTTGGGTCGCCGGAGACGGCCCAGAGATCGTCGGGGACATTTGTGAATACGTCGATCGACTTCGGGAATGTATCCTTAATGATACCTTCCATGTCGTGGAGAAGTTGAGAGATAATGACATCGATGGGATCGCCCCCGATCCCGCGAACGAATGTGAGTACCTGCCTCACCATCCTGGAGCCGCGCTCAGTACTGGTTTCCAGGAGGTCAATGAGGTGCTTTGTCTGCGCATCTGTCGCTCTCATGCGCAACAACTGGACGGCCATCAGAATCGGCGCCAGAACGTTATTCAAGTCGTGTGCGATACCGCCGGCAATCATGCCGATGCTCTCCAACCTCTGGCCTCGTAAATATTCACTTTCGATTTTTTTTCGCTCCGTTATATCGTTGACAAAAATGATGATTTTTGCCGGAGTGCCGTCTGTGCCGCCAACCATCTGCCACCGGCTATAGACATTGATTTTTGCGCCGTCGGTCGTGCCCTGTCGTATTTCCCCGAACCATCTACCATCTTTGTGGAGACTTTCCATGATCGCTTTGAAGCGTGCCGGGTTATTCCTGCAGAGCAACTTCACCGAGGTCAGCCTCGGCGTTGCGGATGATTTCAATCCATAGAGTTTCTCGGCCGTCTTGTTGAAGAACACGATGTTTCCCTGCATATCCTGTACGAAGATGGCTTCCATGGACTCATCGATGAGACTTCCCTGGTCGAGCAAAAGCTGTTCCGCCTCAACCTGTCGGGTAACATCCCGATCGCTGCCGCGGAAGCCGGCCAGTTCGCCGCGAACGTCGAGAAGAGGGACGGCGTTACTCTCCAGGTAACGGTACGTGCCGTTGTTGTGCTTCCACCGGAGAACTGATCCGGTCCACCCGGTCATAGTGCTCACATGGGCATTAAAGTCGCGAAGGTAGCCGGTGAGTTTCGAAGGATCGAGGAAGTCAAAGAAATTCCTGTCGAGAAGGTCGCCGGGTTTGTATTCCAGTATGGATTCGATGGCCGGGCTGTTGTAGATCATCCGGCCCGAAGAGTCCGTCGCCCAGATTCGTGGGGCGGAGCTCCCGAACAACATTCGAATGTCTGCCTCCCTTTCCCTGAGTTCCTCTGCGGTCTTATCCAGCAGGGCTTTTCGCTCCTCCAGCTTTTTCACGATCGCCTGGTCGAATGCCGACTTTGTCTCCGGCTGCGTCCGGGGTATCCTCACTCCGGCGGACTGATCGGCCAAGGTTTCGGCGGCTTCGCGGAGCGTGTTAATGAACGTGCCCTTCGGGGAGTACTTTGCAATCGGAGCGTCCGGGCTTCTCCGGAATGAAAGGGGTTCGTTGATTGCTGAGACCGGATTATTCGCATAGAAATGATAGCGGGTGTCCTTCAATTGCTCATTGATGCTGACCTGAGTAGTGAGGCGATACCCATAGATCTCCGGCAGGAGGACTCCGGATACGATCTCATCGACTCGTTCGCGCTTCAGGATGCGGAGCGCCTCCGCACCATCAGTGGCCTCGAGCGTGCGATGACCCTCCGCGGCGAAGATGGTCCGGAGATGATTGCGATTAATTTCGTTCTGCTCTATAACGAGAATTGTCATGATGGCCGGCATCCTTCCCATTTTATTTCTTCAATGCATCGGTCTTTTGTTCCATCTGTCCCTCCACGGTCATGCTCTCGAACGTTGAGATCGTCTTCAAGAGAGCATCTGTATCGACCGGTTTTTCCAGAAACGCATCGCATCCGGCACGAACGGCGGTAGCCTCCATGAATTCCCGGGGGGTTCCCGTCATCGCTATCACCGGAATATCGCGGAACTCCGGATATTTTTTTAACTTTCGCGTGAAGGAGATCCCATCCAGCCCCGGCAAACCGAGGTCCATGAGGATGAGATCGTACAAGCCCTTTCTGAGATGTTCGAATGCCTGGAGGACCGAGCCCACTGCCTTGGACCTGTAGCCGTGGCGGGTCAGCAGGATTTCAAGCAATTGACGACTAACTTCTTCGTCTTCGAGAATGAGAATGTTCATGGTAGGATTCCTCAGTTGTGAATGTGTTGTATGAAGGTTCTCCAGCCCCTGAGTCAGGGAGAACGTACAGAATTCAATTAGCAGAAGTTAATAGAAGATTCGCAAAAAAGCAACATAAATCTTCGTTGAATTTCGCAAATTTCTCTTTTTTTGTATAGGTGGACTCAGGAGGTGAGGGTCATTGATAGAAGTGCGCCAGAAAGTCCAATTTCGGCACTTTAACGGAGGATAGCAGGACTATCCAACATCAAGCGTTGAAAACATTCGTAATCCAAGAATTACGGTTCCAATGCGGAGGCCTAACTGCGGTTTTGCATGAACTCCTTATGATACTTTTCCACGCAATCCGGACAAATCCCATGGCTGAAATCAACGTCAGAGTGTTCTCGAAAATACGATTCGACGTCCTGCCAATAGCCGGCGTCGTTGCGAATCTTCTTGCACCATGCACAGATGGGCAGGAGGCCGGTCAAACGTTTGATGTGAGCAAGGGATTTTTGAAGCTCGGCGGTGAGCCGGGCTTTTTCTTTTTCAATCCGATGCTTATAGAGAGCCATTTCGATGGTTATGCTCACCAGGTTGATGTCGAACGGTTTCAGGATATACCCGAACGGCTCCGTAACCTTCGCCCGCTTAAGCGTCTTCTGATCCGAGTATGCAGTCAGGTATATCACCGGCAGGCCGTAGAGAGAGCCGATTTTCTCCGCAGCATCGATCCCATCTTCCTTGCTCTTGAGTACAACATCCATGAGCACGATATCGGGCTGAACCTGCCCCGCTTTCTCCACAGCGTCCTTCGCGGTCGAAGCGAGCGCAGGGACGGTATAGCCAAGTTGCTCCAGCTTCTTTTGCAAATCTTTCGCGATCAGGATCTCGTCTTCCACAATAAGAATGCGCGCTTTGGTTGTCTCTTCACCACTATTCAGCATATGGTTCCCCGTAATTGGTAGGTTTATTTTCTCTCTGCATACTCTGACTCACGGAAGTTGATCATGAATGCGGTGCCCGGACGGGAGGTCATCCGTATGTCCGCGTCGAGTTGTTCTACAAACATCATCACAAGCTGGAGCCCGAGCGATTCGGTCGCACGATAATTCAATCCCCCTGGAAACCCTATTCCGTTGTCACGGACTTTGAGACAATACGCGCCATCGGTCGAGCGTTGAAGATCGATCCAGATACTTCCCCCGCGGCTCGCCGTGAAAGCATGCTTGAGGCAATTCGAGACCAGCTCGTTGACGATAAGCGCGCACGGAATCGCAGTATCGATCCCGAGGGAGACGTTTTCCGCATCGATATGCTGTCTGATTTTCGACGGATTTCTCCGGTACGAACGAACGAGGCTATCGACAAGCGTTTGGAAGTAATTGTGCATCTCGATGTTGCCGAGGTCCTTCGACTGGTACAGAATCTCATGGATCAGCGTGATCGTCCTGATCCGGTTTTGACTCTCGGTGAAAACGTTGAGCGTCTTCTTGTCCTTGATATACGTCGTCTGGAGACTCAGCATGCTCGAAACCATTTGAAGATTATTCTTCACACGATGATGGATCTCCTTCAACAGCACCTCTTTTCTATAGGCTTCCTTGGCTTGCGCTTCGATCTGTTTCCTTTCAGTGATATCCTGGACATGGATGATATGGTACATCACCTTTCCTGCATGGTCCTTCACCGTCGTCACATCCATCATCACCGGGAAGGAGCTCCCATCCTTCCGGAGTTGTTTCGATTCGAATGTGTGGTGTCCTTTTTCCCGCGCCGCTACGAGGTGCTTCTTGAATTGATCCCATTCCTCCGGCTCGAACACGTCGCGAAACCTGCTGCCCGTGAACTCTTCGACCGAGTAGCCGTGCATCTGGGCAAACGTCGGGTTCATGAGCTCGACCGTCTCACCATCGGCACCCCCGATAACGATGCCGAACTCGGCATTCTCGAAGATCTGACCCCAGCGGCGGAACGCGGCCTGGACTCGTCTCCGCTCACTGATATCCCTGGAGATACCGACCATCGAGACCGGCTTCCCCTGGCGATCATGGATGACCGACGTGCTGAGAACGATCGGAAACTCTTCGCCATTTTTCCTGACATTAGCGACTTCCCCGTGCCAGCCGTCTTGCAGCGTATCGATGGAGATCCTCTCCGCCAATTCCGGTGATAGATTCCGGGGCCTTACGATGGAAATATCCTTGCCGAGAATTTCTTCCGGTTTGTAGCCGTAGGTTCTCAGGAACGCAGGATTCACGAATGTGATCATATTCTGCATGTCGGTAATCACTACACAATCGTTCATGCTTGTGATCGTGTGCCCCAGCATCTGGACCCTCTCCTCCGTGCGTTTTCGTTCGGTGATGTCGCGGGCAATGGCGGAAGCACCGATGATCTTGCCGGCGGCATTCTTAATGGGAGAGAGTGTGAGGGAGATATTGATTTGCTCGCCGTTTTTCGTCATACGGACGGTCTCATAATGCTGGATACTCTCTCCCCGCTCGACCTTCTTCAGAATCTCGGCTATCTCATTCGGGCGATTCGGGGGGACAATAAGGGCGATCGACCGGCCCTTCACCTCCGCTGCCGAATAGCCGTAAATCCTTTCGGCAGCTGGGTTCCAGCTGACGATCGTGCCGTCCAGTGTCTTCGCAATGATGGCATCCTCCGAAGATTCAATGATTGCCGCCGACCGGAGAAGCTCCTGCTCGATCCGTTTGTATTCGGTAATGTCCCGCCAGATGCCCACCATCGCAATCGGCTTTCCGTCGCGCGCACGAACCACCGAAGTGCTCAATCGCACCGGGAACTTTTCGCCGTTCTTCTTGACGTTCAGTCTCTCGCCCTCCCAGCC
>DASYTP010000060.1:0-4649 GCA_036002145.1 Bacteroidota bacterium
AAAAGGGTACTCACGCTGGATATCTTCGAATGAATATCCACTCTCCACCATTTCCAGGATGATGTAAACAGGAACGCGGGTTCCGCTGATGGTGGGCAAACCATCCATGATGTCAGGATCCAGGATAATCGGACTCATACTAACAAAATATATTCATTTCGGTTAGGAAAGTCAATCTAGCTGCGGTGGCGCCTGTGTTTGAAGCCAAGGACGAGCGATTCAGCGAATCGCTCTACTGTACCGCCTCCAGCACTAACTCCGCAATATCCTTCACCTGCACATGGTCGGCGGCTTCCTTCGCTTTCACGCCGTCGGTCATCATCGTCATGCAGAAAGGACACGCGGTCCCGATTACATCGGGCTTCAGCGCGAGGGCTTCTTCCGTGCGCTCGATGTTGACGCGCTTGCCGATATGTTCCTCCATAAACATCCTCGCTCCGCCGGCGCCGCAGCAGAACCCGCGGTCGCGCGAGCGGTTCATCTCGACCGTCTCCACTCCGGGAATGGCCTTGATCGCATTGCGGGGCTGCTCGTAGACCTGGTTATACCGGCCGAGGTAACAGGAGTCGTGGTAAGTAATCTTCGCTCGTCTCTCCTGCGTGAGCTTGATCTTGCCGGCATCTATCAAACTCATGATGAAATCGGTATGATGTACGACCTCGTATTTCCCGCCGAAATCGGGATACTCGTTTTTGAAAATGTTGAAACAATGGGGGCAGGTTGTGACGATTTTTTTCACTTTGTAGTTGTTCAGGGTCCCCACATTCTCGGTCATCAACATTTGCGCGAGGTACTCGTTCCCCGCGCGCCGCGCCGGATCGCCGTTGCATTTCTCCTCCGTGCCGAGCACCGCGAAGCTGATTCCGGCAAGTTGCATGAGCCGGGCGAATGCCTGAGTGACCTTCCTATATCGGGCGTCGTAGGCGCCCGCGCATCCGACCCAAAACAAGATCTCCGCGGAGGGATTATCCGCAAGGCGCGGGATATTCAATCCCTCCGCCCAATCGGCACGCGATGAATGACTGAACCCCCACGGAGTAAAATTCCGCTCAAGATTCTGAAACGTCGTCTGCATTTCCTTCGGAAACCGGGATTCATTCAAGACCAGGTATCTTCGCATGTCTACGATCGCGTCGATATGCTCGATCTGCACCGGGCACTCCTGTACGCACGCCATGCAGGTGGTGCAGGCCCAGAGCTCGTCTTCGGTGATGTAATTATCCATCAGGCGCCGGGAGAGAACTGTTTCAGTTGGAGATGCGTTTTCAGCGGCGGGTGGTTCGGGGTTCGAGTGAGCGCCTTCGGCGCCATGGCGCTCCGCGCCAATTTGGGGTTCGGGATGCGGGGTTCGAGAACCCTTTCCGACAAGTAGCGGCGCTTTCTCCATGGTGCGGCGGCGGATATCGACGATGATTTTCTTCGGAGAGAGCGGCTTGCCGGTGATATGGGCCGGACAGGCCGCGGTGCACCGGCCACACTCGGTGCAGGTATAACCATCGAGAAGTTGCTTCCACGTGAGGTCCTCCACGTCGGAGGCACCAAATTTCGTCGCCGTTTCATCCTGGAGGTTGAGCGGCTTCAGGCGCCCTCTCGATCCGAGCTTGGCAAAATACACATTCGGTATCGAAGAAATGATATGCAGGTGCTTCGAATACGGCAGATAATTCAGGAAGCCGAGAACGAGCCCGATGTGAATCAGCCAGAAAGCATAAAACCAGAAATCAATCTTCGAAGGATCGGAGCCGGCAAACATTCCTGAAAGTATACTCGAGAAAAATCGTGAACCGGGACAATCTGCCATACCGCTTGCGATGAGTGCGGCATTCTGTCCGAACATCGAGCACATGATCAGGAGAATCAGAACAAGGATAATCGTCGCATCGATCTGTGCTGAACCGGAGGCCTCCAGCCGCTCCGGTCGTGTTACATAGCGGCGGAACAAGGCGAACAAAACGGAACCGATCACGAGAAGTCCCAGCACATCCTCAATGAAAACCAGGGAGGCGTAAAGTGGTCCGAGGAAGGCAAATGAAAAACCGTGGACTATCCCTTCACCGACGGCCTCAAGGATGGCCAGGAGGAGAATGACAAATCCCCAGAAAATGAAGAAGTGCATCATTCCGGCGAGCGGTTCACGCAGCAACTTCGACTGACCGAACGCGATCGTAAGAACATTCTTCAGGCGTTCACCGGGGTTATCGGTCCGCGATTCCGGTTTGCCGATATTCAAATAGGAAACGAGGCGCCGGAAATTGTACGCAAAAAATGAAAGTGCAGCTATGAGGACGACAATAAACAGGACGGAAGATACGGGCATGTGGATGCCTAATCGTCGACGACCATATCGCCTTCCATCACCGTGACCGCGCTCCCCCCGATCTTTACGGAGACGGGTTTATTGTCGTCGACATTCAACTCGACCGTGACCCTTCCGCGCCTCCCGATCGCATCTCCCTGTTCACCCTGGAAAACGCACCGGCCGTCCTTGAGCTCCAGCATTCCATTCTCATAGAGAGCAACTGCCAGGGGTCCATGCGCCGATCCGGTGACCGGATCCTCGTTGATGCCGCGATGAGGAGCAAAGAATCGGGAATGCACCACGGATTCGCGATCTATAGTCTCTGTGGTAAAAACGCAAAGTCCCCCCAGGTTTCGCGAGCTGAGGAAGTGGATCATATTCATCAGGTTAGGTTTCATCGTAAAGAGTGTGTGCAGCCGTTTTATCGGGACCAACAGATAATCACTCCTGGTGATGGCGATCCTGCTTTCGAATTCTGCAGGCGAAATATTCAACAGGCGTACAAGATCTACCTTGAGCTGGGGCGTTCTTTCCGTCGGGTGGAGTTTCAGTCCCATCATGACGGAGATTTTGCCCTCCTCTTTCTCGACGCTTACCGGCAGAACGCCCGACGCAGTCTCAAGCGCGAACTCGTACTTTCCCGCCTTCACCATTCCCGCCCTTTCCTCTTCGGCAAGCGAATGAAATGCCGCGACCGTGGCATGGCCGCATATGGGGACTTCCATCGTCGGAGTGAACCAACGGATGCGCATATCAGCCCCTTGCCTCGTCGGCGGCAGGAGAAAGGCGGTTTCTGAGACATTCATCTCCCGTGCGATCGACTGCATCTGTCGTTCGGTCAATTCTTTGCCCTCCAACACAACACCCGCAGGATTTCCTGTGTGCGGCACCCGGGTAAACGAGTCGACCTGCTTGATCTTCACTCTCGCCATGGTATTCCTAATTCTCCGAAAGGTTCAGGGCACGAAGTACGGTTTTGTTTTTTATGTAGTACACGAAGGAGCCGACCGCAAAAAATGTCTCAGGGACAGCCACCATTGCCTGATCATTGAGTATGTCACGAAAGATCAACCGGTGGCTTTCTCCATCCAACACGCACAGGTGTTGCCGGAGCGACGCCTGTGCCGAAACTCCCTTCATGTCCTCATAGTATGCCAGGACATGCTTGCGCCCGACATCAAGGCATTCGACAAGGCTAACATCTCCTGCCTTCGCGGTAGCCGATGCAACCGATTGCCCGTGAATCCCGTCGCTCTGCGGTCCGGCGAATGGCGAGGCAAATTGCATCTGGTCCACGCTGTTTTTCGCAACCGTTTCTCTGAGAACGCTGAGATACCGGGCGTCAATCTCTCCTTTCATGGCGCCCGTAGAAAGATCGAGCTCGTAGAAACGGCGTTCCTCGTAGCCATCCTGCGAAGCATAGACACTCGTTTCATGTGAGAACAACAATTTCAGCTCGTCGTTCGTCCAGATCGTCTCTCCTGAATGCAGGTCGATGGCAATGATTTTCTTGTGATCGGGCATGTCGGGAGATGCATATTCATGAAGAAAGAGCACTCCTCGCTGAACTGAATCGATTGTGATCCACCATCGCTCGGTATGTTGAACATCGTTCCACCATGCCCTTCCCGTCGCGAGATCAAGACATGTGAACGAAACCTCTTTCCGCACAGTATCCCGATCTTCGATGATGATCTTCCCCTCTGGCGAGGGGAGCAACCGCCAGATGGTTCCCTTTGCCGTAAACTCCCAGGCAACACTCAGCCTACTCCTCTTGTCGCGAGTGAACCAGCTCATGAGTTCAAATCGCCAATAATCTCACACAAGATAATCATATCAGGGGTCAATATCAAGGAATTGCTTCATCTTACGGAACGCTATCGCGCGATGGCTGATCCGGTTCTTGATTTCCTGTGAAAGCTCGGCAAACGTTTCATCAAGCCCTTCCGGCATGAAGACCGGATCATACCCGAATCCACCCACACCGCGCGGGGCCTGAACAATAGTACCGCCACAAATGCCTTCCGCCGTTTGTACGAGTCCGTCGCGTATCAGCACGGCTATGCACCGAAATCGAGCTCCACGTCCGGCCGTCGGAACACCCTCCAACTCGGCCAGTAGTTTCAGATAATTGTCCCGGTAACTTGCACCCTCCCCCGCGTATCGCGCGGAGTAGGCTCCGGGCCTCATTCCGAGATGAAACACCTCCAACCCCGTGTCATCCGAGAGGACAGTCAAGTTGGTGGCCCGGTAGGCCTCGCGCGCCTTCTTGAGTGCGTTCTCCTCAAGCGTCGCCCCGTCTTCAATTACTTCCGGAAGATGCGGCATATCCAGAAGACTTCTGATCTCC
>DASYTP010000061.1:0-3953 GCA_036002145.1 Bacteroidota bacterium
AATGGATTATTGGATTATTGGATTACTGGAAAAATGGATCCGTTTTACGGTGCAACTAACATGCTAACCTACTAACCTACTAACTTACTCATCGTTTATACTTTACCTTATGTTTCGTCCCCCACCCCTGGCGCTTGCGCGAATCCGCCTTCAGAATTTCAATACGGCCCATGCTTGTCTCTATGGAAATCTGCTGACCGCCCCCATTCAGCGTGTAGGAAGCACGCACCTCTCTCCTGCGGGTGTCGTTTTCATACGAATCTTCCTTGAAGTCCGAAGCGATGGCGTCTTCGTTCTCATCCCAGCTGCCTGCATAGTGCATGCGGTTACGCGCTGTGATCGATGCTTTCGCATTTTCAGATATGTACAGTCGCACGTCTCCGACCGAGGAGGATAATTTGGTCTTTCCTGATCCCGAAGGAATTAATTCGACCTCTATATTACCTGCCGATGTCTTGGCATCAATGGATCCGACGATGCTATCGGCGTGAATATCACCACCTGCAGTCCTTGCGACCACGGCACCATTCGCACTTCTCAACGAGACGTTCCCTCCCGCAGATTTGAGCCTGGCATTCCCGGAGACCCGCTCGACCATGATGTCGCCCCCTGCAGTCGAAACGAGCGCGTCTCCGCCAATGTCGCCGATCTGGACATTGCCGCCTGCAGTTTCTGCAGTCACTTTTTTATCGGAACGATCGATGATGATATCGCCCCCCGATGTGTGAACGTCGGTAATTCCCGTGACGATTCCCACGCGGATGTTGCCGCCGGAAGTATTGAGGGAGAGATCTCCGTTGACATCGTCCGTCGAGATATCGCCCCCGGAGGTCACCAGGAGTACTCTTCCGTCGACCGCCCCGGTGTTGATATTTCCGCCGGAAGTCTGCGCTTCGATATCGCCGGCGACTTTGCCTGTGATATCAATGTCACCTGCAGCCGTTGCCAGTTGTATATTAAATTGTGATGGAATATCAACGCTGATATCGACTTCACCCCATGGTTCATAGTCATACCTCCGGTCGTTATCGATATGAATGGTGTTTTCCCTCTGTCTGATCCGGACGCCTGAGTAATCCCCCTCTTCCTCATCATCAGTCGTGAGATGAACCGTAACCTCGTTTTTGTCCCAGGTTCTGACGTGGATGTTCCCGATGTTCACCGAAACGTCGAGCATTCCTCCCTTGCTTACTGTAAACGTCCTGGCTTTCTCGCCCTTCTCGTCGTCGGCGCTCAGCAGAAAAGAAAACGTCAGGATACTTATCACCACGAATACGAATCGTTGACAATACTTCATTGATTTGCCTCCTGCAATGCCGCCTTGGCGCGGATCCGGACGTATGGATTTTTGTCCGATGTCATCTTGTCCTTGAAAATATCCATCAAGTCCTGATCGGGGGTGATACCCTTCGTCCTTGTCGAATCAAGGGCGTTGATTGCGGCAATACGAATGGCGGAATTGGAGTCGTGCACCAGCACGTCCATGAAGGTCTTTTTGATCTCATCATCGAACGCAAATTTCTGCAGGGCCTGCAGCGCTTCCTTGCGCACGCCGGCATTATCATCCGATTTCAAGGCTGTGATGAGGACGTGTTTAACCTCTTCATCGTTTTGCACGCCTTGTTCTGAGCCCATCGCGCTCACGGAGCGCAACCGCACGCCCGGGTTTTGCTCGTTCAGCAGCGCGTAGGAGAGCACCTGCTGAATCTGAGGGTCGTTCACCTTTCCTTTCAGATGCATCGGCATGACGGCGTCGAATGAGAATTCCACGTCGCCGTCGCGCGTATCCGAGTCTATGAACCTCACATTTGATATTTGCCCACCTTCCGGCAACGCCGGGCGCTCCTGCATTACCGCCTGTTGTCCCTGCATCTGAGCCGGCGGTTGGACGGGGACGGATGGGCTTTTGAAGGCAACGTAGCCGATGACAACTCCAATCGTTATCGTTGCCACTCCGCCAAAGGCGATCCTGTACTGCGGCAGTAAAAACCCCACGGTGAGACCGGATACTCTCTCCCACCACGACCGGTTTAACCTTTCATCACGGAGCGCCGATTGAAGTCCCACCCTCGCATCGGCGAGAAGTTTTTCATCGGCTTCCATAGGCTGGAATTGAGCCAACACGCCGTGGAGTTTCTTCAGTTCATCGAAGAGAGACCGGCATTCCGCACAGGATCCCATATGGGCTTCTGCCTCCTCGCGCTCGCGCCGGTCGAGCTCATCGTAATACAATAATTCGATTTGTTCTTTCACTTGTTCGTGGTTCATACCTTGACTCCTTATTCGTAAACCCGCCATTTAGCTCGTTGGGTAAAGGTCTTTCAACTGGACTCGCAGTCGCTGTGTCGCCGTGAACAGATGTTTTTTCACGGTTCCTTCCGAGCAGTCGATCATCTCCGCAATTTCTCTCAATTTATATCCTTCATAATGTTTCAGTGTGAACACTAACTTCTGCTGCGCCGAAAGTACGTTCATTGCCTGTTGTACTCGCGATGATATCTCCACATCCATCGTATGCCGGTCCGACATATCCTCACTCACACCGAGCTCCCCATGATCTTCGGGATCGTTCCCATCGGAATCCGGCAGATGATGGGCGTGTTTCTTCCGTCGCGCGCCGTGGGTAAGGCACACGTTGGTCGTTATCCGGTAAAGCCACGTCGAAAACTCGCTGCGCAACTGAAACTTCTTCAGTCCACGGTATACCCGCAAAAACACCTCCTGATAGATGTCCTTTGCATCATCCGCCTGATTGACATAGCGGGCTGCGATGGAGAGGACTTGCTTATCGTACCGGTACACCAGCTCGTCGAACGCCGCTCGGTTGCCTTGTTGCGCTTCCCGGACCACGTCAGTATCATTGAGCGAGGTCAGCGTTGTCATGTACTATATTAGACTCTGGGTTTGTATTATAGTTGGGATTTGCCTAAAATGTAGAGAAATTTGAAAAAGGAGTCAATTTGGAAGTATTCAGTACCCAGTATTCAGTATGCAGTGCCCAGTAGGCAGTATCGAGGATCGAGGATCGAGGATCGAGTATGCTGACATCGCATGACAAAATACGTTTTGTTCTTCTGCCGGGATTCCACGGCACGGGAGGACTGTTCGAGCCATTCTTGAAGGAATGTCCGGCAGAGTTCGATCCGCTGGTCGTATCGTTTCCGGGTGATCGTTGGCTCTCCTATGACGACCTCGAGAGATTAACACTGACCAGGCTCCGCGCGAATACATCGAAGCTGCTCTTCCTTGGTGAGTCTTATTCAGGACCATTAGCTCTTCGCCTGGCACTACATTTCCCGGACCATGTTGTGGGAGTGATTCTTATTGCATCATTTGTGCTTCCTCCGGCGGCGAGATGGTATAGATTTCTTCCCTGGGAGTCATATTTTGTTTTCTCCAAACCTATCTATGCAATACGAGCACTCATGGCACGATCAAAAGAAAAAGCGCTCATTATCAAACAAATATCAGGTGAGCTCGCAAGAGCAACACCTTCCGTCCTGGCGTGGAGAGTAAAGGAAGCATTACGATGCGACGCCACCGGTGCGCTTCTGGCATGCCATGCACCGGTTCTGTATCTTCACGGCACAAAAGATACTGTTGTAAGCCGCAAAAGCCTGGACACAATCCTGGGCATACGTCGCAACGTTTTTTGCCGTCGCATTGACGCTCCCCACTTCCTGCTGCAATCTGCCCCGAAAGAGGCATGGTCTGCAATCACCGATTTCCTTGGCAAGACCCGCGCCCCCGCTTAACGCCGGCTCACCGGCGCACCTTTAGAGAAAAAATATCGTATGAGTGAGTAGGTGCATCCCGGACCTATGAAAAAGCTCATGCGTTCAGCGTCGGTATTCCTGACCATCTTCATCTGCGTCATCGGTGTCACGATCTACATCGCAACAGTTCACGTGCTTCCCTACTCGCCTATCCGTCCCCATCGCTGTACGAGAGAA
>DASYTP010000062.1:0-5465 GCA_036002145.1 Bacteroidota bacterium
GAAACTGGTGGAGATTCTCACGACATATCAGTTTCATTCGAAGTTATTGCTGGTTCCGTTTGCCGGAGTTCAACAGGAAATCGTACAGAAATCTCCGCCACCGTTGCGGGTAATCCTGTACCGGCGGATGATGGTGCGGATCGCCGGAGAAATCGCGGGCCGGGAAAAAGCTGAAGCGCTTGCAACCGGTGAAGCGGTCGGGCAGGTCGCTTCACAAACGCTGCGCAATATCCGCGCGATTGACGCTGCTGCAATCTTCCCCATTCTCCGACCACTCTCGGGCGCAGACAAGGAAGAGACCATGGCACTTGCGAGAAAAATTGGCACCTACGAGGTCTCGAAGGAGCCGTACGACGATTGCTGCTCATTCCTGGCCCCGCGCAAACCCTCAACGTGGGCTAACCTCGATGAAGTCCGACGCGCGGAATCGCAGCTCGATGTCGAAACGCTTGTGAACGCCGCCTTGGGCCAGCATGCTACCGAGAATTTCAGTTATCCAGAGGCAGAACAGGCGAAGCTTGTTGAATCTCCTGCGCTATAAATCTTCTTTGATGGTGTTTCTTCTCCCCGGGTCGCTTTGTTTCGCGCAGCCGTTCGCGCGTCAGGTTGAAAGCATTCCGGTGACGATCGCAGGGAGTGCCGTTACCCAGCCTTTTGCCGGCGGCGTGAATGCGCCAAGACATGAATTCGTGGACATCGATGCGGACGGCGATCCCGACCTCTTTATCCTCGACAGCGATGACCATCTCGACTTCTACCGCAATGAGGGCACAGCGTTCCTCCCTAATTTCAAATTGTGTCGAAATTGTGTTTCGCTTCCGGGGTTCCTCTTCTGGTTCCTCTTCGTCGATTTGAACGGCGATGGGAATCTCGACTTATGCACCGACGATTCTTCGAATGGAGTGCGCTTGTTTCGCAACGACGGCACGGCGCAGAGTCCCGACTTTGTTCTCGAGTCGGCGACGCTGTTCGATTCTGCGGGGAATCCGCTTAATGCCGGCTTCTCGAGCATTCCCGCGTTCGTGGACATCGACGGTGATACATTGACCGATTTTTTATCGAGCAATTCACTCGATGGTTCGGTGAATTTTTACAGGAACATCGGCACGAGGTCATCGCCTTCGTTCAAGTTCGTCAGCGGATCGTTTCAGGGCATTACAGTGCTCGGCGATTCGTGCTACTCTGCCGGCCTTCGCAAAATTACCCCGCACGGGGCGGGCAACCTGCGATATGCCGACGTCGACGGCAACGGAACAAACGATATGTTTTACGGCGATCTCTTCTCGCACGGAGTGTTCTTCATGAACAACGTTGGGACGCCGACGCAGCCGCTCCTCGAGTGCACGACAAATCGTTATCCGGATCCGTCGCTTGTCACGGATGGATATAACCAACCGAGCTTCGTCGACGTCGATGGCGACGGAGATCTCGACATGTTCGTGGGTGTGCTCAACAACCTGGAGGGGCATGGCTTCTGGTACTATAGAAATGAAGGCACTTCCTCAATCCCGAAGTATCAGCTTGTCACGACAGATTATCTTTCCACGATCGACGTAGGCGCCAGCGCTCATCCCGCATTCGCCGACATCACCGCCGGCGGGGTGACCGACATGTTCCTCGGAACACTGGATGGGGCACTCTGGCATTTCAAGAACACCGGGACGCCGGAAGTTCCCTCCTTCGAACTTCTCGATACGATGTTCGCGGGCATTTCAGGCAATTTTACGTATGCGCCGGCGTTTGTCGATATCGATGGCGACGGCGATGAAGATCTCTTCATCGGGAGGTTTGACGGGCGGATCAAATTCTATCAAAATACCGGGACCGCGTCGTCTCCGCTCTTTGTCGCGGCGGCTTCACCGGTTGACACTATCAACGTGAATCAGAATGCCGTCCCAGCGTTTATCGACTACGAGGGGGATGGTGACGAGGATCTCTTCGTCGGCAAAGCGAACGGCCGTATCAGTTTTTATCGGAATGAAGGTAACCCGGCCGATTTTCGACCGGTACTTGTACAACACGATTTTCTTGCGGTCGATATCGGTGCGAATTCGAAGCCGGCATTCTGCGATATCGATAACGATGGCGACCCCGATTTGTTTATCGGCTGCAGCGAGGGAACGATCACGTATTACCAATTCACCGGCCCCCGAAGCACGCCGGCATTTATTTTTCGGGACGATCATTTTGCGGCTGTCGATCCACTGAGAGAATCCGCTCCAGCGTTTGTTGATCTCGATCATGACGGTGATCCCGACCTCTTCGTCGGTACATCGAAGGGAGGCATCCACTTCTATCGAAATAATTTCACGTCGGGTGTTGATGAAGTCCAGGGCGAACGGGCGCGTATTGAGCTCTTTCAAAATTATCCGAACCCGTTTTCCGCCGGAGGCGGATCCGCTTCGGGCGGAAACCCGGAGATAGATTTCGGATTTCGGATTGTTGATTTCGGATTGGTCGTCATGAAGATTTTCGATATAGAGGGGAGAGAGGTTGCAACCTTGGTAAATGAAGTTAAGCAACCGGGAGTATTTACCATTTCCTGGAAGGCGGATAACCTATCGACCGGTGTGTACTTTGCCCGTCTCACGAGCGGAGCTTCAACGATTGTCAGGAAGTTAATTCTTGCAAAATAATCACAAAGGAGAATCGTATGGCCACAATTATAACGGTGAAGAACAACAGCTCGATCCGGATTGAGGGAGACTTCGAGATGTACGATCAGAACGGAAATAAATATGATCTTGCAGGAAGGACCAGGCTCTCGTTGTGCAGATGCGGGCAAAGTCAGGACAAACCCTTCTGCGACAGCACACACAAGAAAATCAACTTTCAATCTGAGGTGATTGCGCATGCGCTTCCGCCTCCCCAGCCGAAGCTGTAGTCGGGCATTTGGAAAAAAGTCGTCAGTTTAGTAGTTTCTTGGACTTCGAGGTTTTCTTAACGCCTCACCGTCGTTAACTCTCAACGAAAGGTAATCGCAATGAAAAACGCCATCCTCGCTCTCTCTTTCTTCTTCGTCGTCAACATCGCATCTTCTCAATTCGAAGGTAAGATCGACATGAAAGTAACACGAGGGGGAGGCGAGCAGCAGCACGAGATCCAGTATACAATGTCCTTGAAGAAGGGGATGCTTGCTTTCACTACGAAGGGAGGGGAAACTGCGGAAGATGCGGGCAATGTGATCCTGCGGTCCGACAAGAACCTTCTCTGGATCATTAACGATAAGAACCGGACCTACCTCGAGATTGTCGCTGACGACAAATCGGCAACTCCGCAAGCAAAGACGCACAAGAAATCCAGGGAAACAACTGCGGAGCATGCGAAGTCGATTCTTCGAAAGACAGGCAAGAAACAAACACTTGCGGGCTATGAATGCGAAGAATGGATAGGGGAAGAGGAAGAGGAGGTTACGAGTATCTGGGGAACCACAAAACTCGGCAACGTGTACGAAGGATTCACCAAAGCCTTCGGTAGCATGTATGATCAGAAACAGGATCTGGAGGGATGGCAGCAGGAATTGATCGAAAAGAAAGTCTTTCCGATGAAGACTACAGTGAAAGAAGGCGGAGAGGTGACCGAGACGCAAGAAGTGACAAAAGTCGAGCCGAAATCGCTTGCCGCAACGATCTTCGAGCCGCCTGCAGGATATAAGAAACAGGCGATGGGTGCCGGCCTCCAGGATATGATGAAAGGGTTGAAAAGCGGGGACGCTCGCCCGATGGACAAGAAAGAAGTTGAGAAGCTGATGCAGCAGTTGAAGGGGAAGATGGAGAAGATGGAGGTGAAAGAGGACAGTTCTGACCAAGACGATGATGACGACGATGATCATTGATGCGGCGATCGTCTCTCATAATGCTGCTCACTGTCGTCGTTTGCACGTTGAATAGCACGGCACGGCAGTCGAGGTTCGATTTTACAAGGCGAGGCACCTTTCGATCTCAGGCGTCACCTTTGGCTACAGTCGATCTCCAGACGTTGCAGGGGTTTAATTTTCGCGTCTGGCTGGGTACGAATGCAACTGTCGGCGAACGAGCCTTCGCAGACGGTATTCCTCCCAACGACATCGGTTGTGAATATCCCGTGAATTCACGGATCGAGCATTTGTATGGCGCAGGCGTGTGGATCGGAGCGCTTGTCGATACCGGGTCCGGGAGCGCGTCGCAGCGGATTGCTGCGGTGACAACCGGCTATGACTGGGGCGCACAGGGTCCGCGACACGAAATGTACGGGCATCAGGTTGCACGGGATTCGTTCTTTCATACAAGCATTCTTGAGACCGGCTCCCCGAATCGTCGAGGTATCGACGACGACCATGATGGAAGAATCGATGAAGATGAGCTCGACGGACATGATAATGACGGCGACTGGAACCCTCTCACCGACGACGTGGGCGCCGACGGTGTTCCCGATTCCCTGGAGTCGGGATGCCGCGGGACGTACGATCGATTCAGGAACCCCGATCCGGCCTTCGACAACTATGAGCCATTCCGGTATGATACATGCCACCCTGATCCGGTGACGGGAGGACTATCGCGCAAAAGCAACAAGGATCTCTTTACCGAGAAGAATGGCATCCCGGACCATGGCGAGCCGCATGTGGACGAAGATTACGCCGCAGTTTCTGAAAGCGATATTTATGTTTCGTATAGAGATGTCTTTCAGGATCCGGCTGTCTCCGGTCATATCCCTCTCGGGATCAAGGTCTTCCAGAAATCGTACGCCTGGAGGCGATTTGTCAAAGAGCCCTTCATCGTGATGGAATACACGATCACGAACGTGGGCCTTAACCGTCTCGACAGTGTGTATATCGGGTTCTTTGTGGATCCCCTTGTCGGACCGTTCGATGTTGCCAATCTGACCCAACACAAGTACGTAGGCTATTTCCCCGACCTCCGGACCGGTTATGCGAACAATGCGTTCGACAAACCCGCCACCCCGATTGGCGTGACGGTGCTCGGGGCCCCGAGGCCCCTCGAAGCGCTGCGCTATACCTTCAGCTGGAACCGGTTTGAAGACAATCCGGGCACTGATGCCGAGCACTATGCACGGATGTCGAATGGACTCATTAAGCCCGACCAGCCGGTCACCTCGGGGACCGATACCCAATTCTTGTTCGCATTCGGGCCGTTTGAATCGATGATACCGGGGGATGTTCTAAAGATCACGGTTGCCCTGGTGACGGGAGATGGAGTTGAATATGGCGAGAGCCCGATGAAAGCGAATGCAGGCAAGGCTTTGGCGCTCTTCAACAGCGGATATCAGCTTCCCGCCGTCCCTCCGTCACCCCCGCTCCGTGTCTCGATCGGCAGCAATAGTGTCGCACTCGACTGGAGATGGCGGGCCGGAGATCCGCAAGTTGATCCGATGGAGACCTGGGATGACTCCGATAAGCTCGTGGAAAAGCTCCCGCCCGCTCACTGGAGGCGGCAGAACCCACCGGAAGGAAAGTCTCGGGGAGGAAG
>DASYTP010000063.1:0-4388 GCA_036002145.1 Bacteroidota bacterium
CGGGGTCGGCTGACGGAGGCAGGCACGGAGGAAGACGCTGTCAGCGGGATTGGGGAGGGGAGATTGTCCGATGCCGCGTTGCCGGATCGAGATCTCGGCTCGCCCCGGCGAGACGGAGGGATTATCCGCCAGAGGCTCAGCCTGAGGCTCATCTGCCTCTGGCTGATGATGCGCCTCTGGCGCAGGGATTAGGTGAAAACTTTTTGATTTTTGATTTTTGATTTTTGAATACCCTCTTCGTTGAAAGAGCATTGGTTCGTGAGGCAATCCTATTGTCTAAGCGACCCGTAATAGTCTTCAATAGCACCTACCATCGCCTCGATCGTCGATTCCTTTGAAACAATATCCGCTTCAAGCCCTGCATCCTCGACCGTCTTTGCTGTGACCGGTCCGATCACAGCAATTTTTGTCCTGCGAACAGTATCGGCAAGCTCGCTCGTCGAAAACAAGGCTGCGAAGTTATTGAATGTCGAAGGGCTGGTGAATGTCAGGATGTTGATGTCACCGTTCAACAGCATCGACTTAACCTCGTCAACGTTTTCTTGCTTCGGTTTCGTCGTGTGGTAGACGACGATTGAATCGACACTCGCGCCGAGGAACTTCAGGGCTGCCGGCAGCGTATCTTTGCTTAAATTGCCGCGCGGGAAGAGGAATGCCTTGCCATGCAGGTCCTCCTGCCCGAGCTGCTTTGAAAGGTCAAAAGCGGTAAATCTCTCGGGCACCAGCGTTACCTTGAGCCCGTGACGTTCGATCGCATCTTTCGTCTTATCACCCACCACAAAGATCATTTTTGTTGTAAGATCGTTCGTTGATGCATTGCGTTCGTTTAATCGGCGGAAGAAAAACTTCACACCGTTGGTGCTCGTGAAAATGAGTCCATCGTACATGTACATGTTGTCTGATGCTCTGTCGCACGTCTCCCACGAGGGAGGCGGAACAATCTCGATGGTCGGGAACACGATCGCTTCACCGCCACACTGCTCGATTGCACGCACGAGCTCGACTGCCTGATGAGCGGCGCGCGTGACGAGTATTTTTTTGCCGGATAAACTCAATCAAGTAAAAAGTCAAAAGTAAAAAGTCAAAACCGTTCCAGGTCGTATCTATCAAGTTTCATGTTAAGAGCCCATGCCACCTGAATCCTGTAACCTGAATCGGCTCAACGTGTCCTCACCTCCGCTCACACTATCGGCACTTCCTTCCGTTCACCTTTCCTTATCTGCGCCAGGATTTCCTTCCCGCCGCCTTTGAGCAGAGTTTCTGCAAGCTCGTTTCCCAGCGCTTCAGACTGCTCGGGGCTGCCCTTGATTTTGCCGCGCACCATTTTCTTGCCGTCCAGGCTTCCGATCATCGCATCAAGGAGAAAAACATTATCCTCGATCCGTCCGTACGTCCCGATCGGCACCTGGCACCCTCCTTCGAGACGATGGAGCAGCGCCCGCTCTCCCCTCGTCGCGAGCATCGCAGCTTTGTTTTCAATCGCACGCACGATTTGCAGCAATTCTTTGTCGTCGGCGCGCAACTCCACTGCAAGCGCACCCTGTCCGACGGCAGGCAACATGCGGTCGACCGGGAGGACCTCGGTAATTCTACCTGAGAGTCCCAGACGAACAACTCCCGCCCGGGCAAGGATCATCCCGTCCCAATTCGAGGCATCGAGTTTTGCCAGGCGCGTGTTCAAGTTTCCCCGCAGGTCGACAATATTCAGATCGGGCCGCCAATTGCGGAGCTGACAGGTGCGGCGCAGGCTTCCTGTTGCAATCGTACCGCCGGAGGGGACTTCGCCGAGACTCTTGATGTCTTTCCCGGGGTGTGCGATAAATACGTCCCGGACGTCTTCGCGTGAAGTGATCGCACCGATGATCAAGCCGCCGGGGAGGACCGTGGGTAAATCTTTCAGGCTGTGCACCGCGAGATCGATCTTACGCTCGAGCAAGGCATGCTCGATTTCTTTCGTGAATAGCCCTTTGTCGCCGATGCGGGAGAGTGACGAATCAAGATTCTTATCCCCGGTTGTCGAGATAGTCGTAATGGTGATTGTGAGTTTTGGATATGGCTTCGCGAGAGCCTCTTTGACCCATTCCGACTGCCAGAGTGCGAGCTGGCTGCCTCTGCTCCCGATGATGATTTTTTTAGTCGTGCTGCTCATCCGGATCCGTTCCTGTCGAGGCCAAAGAGTTGTCGAAGCAGGTGAATTCGTTCTCGCAGAGAATGACCGGAATTCCCCGATGCGTCGTTCTTGAGGTTGACGATCGGTGTATGGAGGATCTTGTTGATGATGCGCCTGGTGAGGAGCTCGACTTCCTCCCTTTTTTCCGGCGTGAAGTGATGCAGGTGCTTTTCGATTTCCGAAAGGCGGATTGCCTCAAACTGTTCCCGTAATTCCTGGATCGTCGGCGTGACCTGCAGGGAATGGAACCAGTTGTTGAACCGGATGACCTCGTCGAGAATGATCTCCTCAACCTTGAGAACCTGATTCTTTCGTCTCTGAAGATTATTGTCGACGATGTGAGTAAGCGCGTCGATGTCGTGGAGGAATACGTTTCCGATGGTGTTTGTCTCTGGTTCCACGTTGCGGGGCACGCCGATATCGATAATGAACAACGGCTTATTCCCCCTCTGCTTCATCGCCCGGCGGAGGGTCTTCGTCGTGAGGATGTAGCTCGAAGCATCGACGGCGGTGATGATAATATCAACGGATGCAAGGTGTTCTGCAAACTGATCGTACTCCAGGGTTCTGCCACCGAGCCGTGCGGCAAGTTCCTCCGCGCGCTCGCGGGTTCGGTTGGCAAGCAGGAGACTTCCGAGGTTTTTGCTCACAAGGTGCTGTGCCGTCAGCTTTCCCGTGTCCCCGGCACCGATGAGGAGCGCCGTGCGCTTCGTAAGATCGTCGAAAATTCTCGACGCAAGCTCCGCGGCGGCGTAACTAACGGAAACGGCCCCCTCGCCGATCTCCGTCTCCGTGCGAGCGCGCTTGCCCACGTGGAGGGCACTGGTGAACAGCCGGTTCAACAAAGAGCCTGTGCTCCCGATTTCCTGCGCTACGGCGAACGCATCCTTGATCTGATTGAGAATCTGCACGTCGCCGACAACCATCGAGTCGATGCCGGAGGCGACACGGAAGAGATGCTTGACCGCGTTGAGTGAGGCGATGGAATAAAAGTGCGAATCGTTGACAACGGCCCCGGCCTTCTTGCTCCCGGCCATAATCTTCCAGACCGGCACACCTTGTGCAGAGTCTGGCCGCGGAACGTAGTACAACTCCGTGCGATTGCACGTGGAGGCAAGCACGCATTCCATCGCGACGCCCTCCATCAGCGATGGGATGAACGATTGGACCTCGTCGTCTGAGAACCAGAGTTGTTCACGGACTTCGATGGGAGCGGTACGATGATTTATTCCTGCGCAGACCAGATTCATAGTTTCGATGGAGGTACGGCTGTCAATAGAATCTATGAAACTGTGTAAAGAAGATATTTATAATCGTGATCGAAAATACAGCGAGTGCGAAGCCGAACACCGAGAGCATCATCATCCGTCTGCCCTGCCATCCAATGAGCTTTTTCGCCGCTAATCCGAGGGCGTAAACCACCCAAATCGCAACCGTGCCGAAGAGTTTTGGGTCGGTGAATGCGAAGCTGCCGAATGCGCGAGGCAGCCAGATGATGCCGACGATGATTGCGATGGTCAACAGGAGAAATCCGAATATCGTTGCAGTGAAGCTCATCCGCTCGAGCGTCTCCAGGTTCGGAAGCCGTTTGTACACGACGCCAAACTGTTTCGATTTGATATCGTGGTACAGCATGAGATACAGGAATGCATAGACCGCTGAAATGGTGATCGCTGCATATCCGAGGAAGGCGCTCGAAACATGGAATCCAAGCAGATTGCTCTGCAGCATCGGCGGGACGTCCACCGTTTCCTTTATGAATACCGATGAGACAAGCTGAAAGAAAAACGGAAGCATGAGGATGAAATACCCTGTTGCGCTGTTTCTTGTGCGCATCTGGATATATGCGTATACAAGGGCAACGGTGAATGCGATGAGCGAGAGAATCTCAAACATCGATGTGATCGGTGGATGAGCCAGGAGTGTCGTGCGGGCAATGATGTAAGCCGCATGAAGCAGGAGTGTAACCACGAGAATAGGCGTCTTAACGGTTTCCGCGAACCTGACTCCACTGAAAAAGGCCCGCGCATACAACCACACCGTACCAAAATACAGCACCGGCAGCAGGAATTCCAATAGACTTATGAGAAGGTGCATATCCATGTTTCAAGAATTATTCCAAAGATACTCAAAAACGCAGGGAGTTCCAAGAATTCGGGGGGTCCAGATTTCACTTCATCAGGAATACGTGTTGCTATTCCACCCTATCTTTGCTATA
>DASYTP010000064.1:0-5396 GCA_036002145.1 Bacteroidota bacterium
TGCGGATCTATGCTCTGGGGGAAGGAGTCTCCTCGGCACGCCAGATGTCCGACTACGGGTGGGTTATTAACGCCCGGACGCGACAACGGGTATGGTCGATGGAGATCGACAGGACCGAACACGGAGGCGGTGCGGATAAGAACCGTATGATCGACGAGGTTATCACGTTGCCGAAAGGCGACTATAGTGCATTCTATAAAACCGACGACTCTCATGCCTACAACGAATGGAACAGTTCTCCTCCGTTCGATCCCGAGCATTGGGGCATTACCATCACCGGAGAAGGCGAGAACTTCAACATGAGCCGGGTTGAGAAGCACGCGACGCACGAGACCGGGGTCATTGCACAGATTGTGCGTGTCGGTGACAATGCAAATCGTACCTTGTCGTTCAAGATCGATAAACCCTCGCACGTGCGTGTGTATGCGCTTGGCGAGGGACGCGATCGTGATATGTTTGATTATGGTTGGATTGAAGATGCACGATCCGGGATCGTGATCTGGGAGATGACCTACGGTATGACATTTCATGCAGGCGGGGACAGAAAGAATCGAATGGTCAACACGACGCTCTTGCTCGACAAGGGAGAGTATACGTTACACTACGTCACCGATGATTCTCACGCCTATGATAGTTGGAACTGTGATTCCCCTGATGATCCCACAATGTGGGGTATCACTGTCTTCGAGGAACGCTAAAGAGCCGTTCCCGCGCGAGAAACACGCTTGTTTTACGGGAGGAGCCCGCCTGATTAACATTTATTAATTGCACATAGATTCGCAATTTTGTATTATGAAGATTAGGTGGCAATAGATTGCTTATCATGAAATCTCTTTTCAACGATCCGGCAGCTGCGGCGACGTCGGCAAAACACCAGGAGTTCGAGCGCGAGGCCGTTCCGCACATGGACATCCTTTATAATTACGCGCTACGAATGACCGCAGATCCCGACGATGCAAAGGATCTCGTACAGGAGACCTATCTCAAAGCCTACCGTTTTTGGGATAAATATGAGAAGGGAACGAATATACGGGCCTGGTTGTTCAGGATAATGAAAAATTCATATATCAATCGCTACCGGAAAGAGACGAAAGAGCCGGAAACGGTTGATTACAACGAGATACAGAATTTTTACAATACTATCCGATTTGAGTCGGCCGATCCAAATGATTTGCAGGAGAAAATTTTCGGCGGACTTCTTGAGGATGATGTTGCGCGCGCCATCGAGTCGTTGCCGGAAGATTTTCGAACTGTAGTGATCTTGTGTGATATCGAAGGCCTCAGTTACGAAGAGATCGCGGAGTTTGTGGACTGTCCAATCGGGACGGTTCGTTCACGGTTGCACCGCGGTCGAAAGATCCTCCGGACAAAGTTATTCGAGTATGCAAAAAAACGTGGCTATGTAACTCACGACTAACAATCGGATCACAATCTAAAACTCTCTATCGAACTATTGATACAAGGTAAAAACCCATCGTGAAATGCAAAGATGTAAGTGAGTTGATGTCTGCGGCTATAGACGGAGAACTCGAACCGGGCGAAGAACCTCAGTTTTCGCTGCACATCAAGGAATGCCGCTCATGCCGTCATGAGTACGAGCTGGAGCGGATGACAAAGAATCTGATTCACAATAATGTTTCCCGCATAAAAGTTCCTGGCGCGGTTGTAGATTCTATCAGGCGTCAGCTCGAGTACGACCAGAAGGCGCCGCTCCCCGCGGAAGGCTTCTTCTCCCGGCTCCGTCAACATCCTACGCGCATAGGAATGCTTGCGCTGGCGGGTGCTGGCGCCGCTCTCCTCCTTCTTGTCATCACCCCCTCGAAGTCGCACCGCGTCCATACACAGCCCCGCGACTCCGATATCATTCATCAGGCCTACAACAACTTTGATGACGTCCTGGATGGCAAGATCGTTCCACAGATTTCGACGGACGACCCGGCTTCAGTCAAGGCTTTTCTCACCTCCAAATGCGGCTGCACCTTTCATGTGCCCCAATTGAAGGAATTCAAGCTGGTCGGTGGATTGCATTCGGGCCGTGAGAAGGGCCATACCGTTCAGTTGATCTACGAAGGGAACCACGATCTCCTCTATGTCTATGAGGCTAAACTCCATGATGTTGCAAAGGGGGACATCCTGCATCTCTCACCGGGGATCCTGGCCGAGCTGAAGGAGACAGGTTGGTACGTGGATAGTCATGATCCCAATTGCTCGTTGGCAATCTGGCTCGTCGACTCCACGATATGTTGCGCGATCGCGGACATTAACAAAGAACAACTTCTCGCATCAGTCAAGTAAGTGAGTCGACCCCTGCCGCTCCATTTCCGTTCATTCCTCATTCCGGCTCTCGCAGCGCTCTTACTGTTTTCGGGTTGCTCGAAAAAAACCGAGCCGAACAACTCCAAACAGGCAGGGCGCCAAAATCAAGAAAATGTCGCGGAAGTCATCGCTGTGCAGCAACGCGAAGGGAGCGCCCCGAATTTTTCATGGAAGGATAGCATGGGGAACGTGATCGATCTCGACAATTTTCGCGGCAAAGTGACCCTGGTGAACTTCTGGGCCACCTGGTGTGGTCCTTGCAAGCGCGAGCTGCCGGACCTTATATCGCTGAACGCCGAACTTGCCGATCGCGGCGTCAAAGTGATTGGCGTTTCGACCGACCGCGGATCCAACGCCGTCGAAGACGTGCGCTCGTTCGCGAAAGAGCACAGTATCACCTACCAGATCGTCATCTCCAATGATGATCTCGAAAAAGCCTTCGGTAACGTTAATTTCCTGCCGACGTCGTTCATCGTCGATGCCAATGGGAAGATCGTGCAGACATACGTCGGCCCGAGAAGCAAATCTTTCTTTTCCGACGCTCTCCTCGCCACGCTCAAATAGATCTAATCCTCTCCGTTGAATGTCTTGTTTAGCAATTGACTTGTTTAAGGGCAAAAGTTGTAGGTGGGGGGAAAATCCGAAATCCTAATCTCTAAACCCTAAACAAGCACGAAACTCAAAACTCAAAATTCCAAACTATCACAACAAGATGTCAAGTTTGGTTCATTTGAACATTTGGATTTCGACATTGTCCCGCTTCTGGATTCCGCCGGGGAGCGGGATTCTGGAAAGCGGAATTTAGGATTTTAGCGAGATTCATCCACGGACTCAATCCACGTATTTCCGTTACACGACACTTTCCTCCATGACTCGCCTCAAACAGTATCTTGGTCTGGAACGGAACATTCTTGTAATGCTTGGCGCCATTGTCGCCGTGGGGATGGGGGAGGAGCTCTGGTCCCGGTTCATACCCAAATACCTGGAGCTGCTTGGCGCCGGCACCTGGATCATTGCCTCCTACGGGACGCTCAAGGACCTTCTCGATGCATGTTACCAGTATCCCGGTGGCTGGCTTGCCGATCACCTGGGGAGAAGCAAGGCGCTCGTCGTCTTCATCCTCCTCGCGATCATCGGCTACGGTATCTACATCTTCAGCGAAAGCTGGAGTTGGGTGTTGGCGGGAACCGTGTTCGTCATGGCGTGGAGCAGCCTTTCTTCGCCTGCGGTCTTTGCGATTATCGGCGATTCGTTGCCGCGCGATCGGCGCTCGATGGGGTTCGGCGTCCAATCGATTATCAAGCGAATACCCATCATTATTGCTCCGGGCCTTGGCGGGATGCTCGTTGTTGCATTTGGATTCTCGTATGGCTTGCGCGTCGGCCTGATCATAACTCTCGCACTCGCCATCGGGGCAATTGTTCTTGTCGGTAAATTCTATCGAGAAAACGAGTCGCCGGTCCGTGATCGATCGGGTTTCAAAACCATCTGGCGTGAAATGGACTCCCACCTCAAGCAGCTGCTGCTCGCGGATTGCATGGTGCGTTGGGCAGAAGGAATTCCCAAGGTGTTCATTGTTCTCTATGCGCTCGACGTGCTGAAAATAAGCCCGGTCGGTTTCGGCTGGCTCACCAGCCTGCAGATGGTTGCCTCAATCCTCGTTTACATCCCCGTTGCGAGGGTCTCTGATCGACTCAACCGCAAACCGTTTGTCCTTCTGACATTTGCGTTCTTCGCTCTCTTCCCCCTTGCGCTTGCGCAAGCCGTAAATCCAGGCTTGATCGCTCTCGCGTTCGTGATTGCCGGTCTCCGGGAGATAGGGGAGCCCGCGCGGAAAGCGTTGATCGTCGACCTGGCGAGCGACTCCTCGCGCGGCAGGGCGGTCGGAGCGTATTATCTCGTCCGGGGACTCGCCGTCTTTCCCGCATCCATCGTCGGGGGATGGCTCTGGTCGATGGATTCGCAGCTCCCGCTGTATGCGGCGTTCGGGATCGGAGCGGCGGGATGTGCCACCTATGCTTTCATCGGATCGGATAGACGTGCGGCTGCTGCTTAGCAGGCTTCGGCGGGGCCAAAGCCCCTTCCTCTTGATTGCATCCGAAACCACGAAATTTGGCCAGAGACGCATCGCCCAATCGCTTTTTTTAACGGTTTGGGACATTCAATATTTTGGGTTTGGATATTGTTTCGAATTTAGGTATTAGTGATTCGGATTTTATCGAGTTTCTTGGTTCGAAAAAATGAACGTATTTATTGTGCTGTCATCGAAATAAGTTTACGAAGTCTTGAGGCCGCTCCTATGGAGCTATGCCAATTTTGGGATAATCTCATTACTACAAACAGGTCGTCCCTCCGGGACTTATTCAAGTTACTTACGGACCACAACACTAGCGGTTTTTCAAAAAGGTTCCATTGGAAAGGGACACGATGGCCAACACGAGGCGTCATTTCATTAAACAAGTAACCGGTGGTGCTATCGGCACGTGGGCTCTCGTTGCTCACCCGGAAAAATCTCGCCACCGATCTTTCATCTCCGGCAATGAACCCATGCCGGGCGACGATGAGCACTTCTGGAGTGTCGTTCGGGAGCAGTTTCCCCTCACGCGCAGTCGCATCTATTTCAACAACGGAACAATCGGACCTTCTCCCTATCCAGTCATCGAAGCCGTCCGGCAAGCAATGTCGGACCTTGATACTCGCGGTGAATACGACGGCTGGGAAACCGCGCGCCCGAAGATTGCAAAGTTTGTCAATGTTGATATCTCAGAGATTTCGCTGACCCATAATGTTACCGAAGGGATCAATATTGTTGCGAGTGGGCTTCCGCTGAATCGGGGTGATGAAATCATCATGACAACCCATGAGCATGCGGGCAATGCGCTCCCGTGGCTCAATCGCGCCCGCCTGGATGGTGTGGTGATCAAGACTTTGAAACCGGCCATGACCGCCAGTGAGAATCTTAACCGTATCAACGATCTCATAACGAAAAACACGCGCGCGATTGCCATCCCGCACATCACGTGCACTGTGGGTCAGGTGTTTCCGGTGAAAGAGATTTCCACTCTCGGTCACGACAAGGG
>DASYTP010000065.1:0-5381 GCA_036002145.1 Bacteroidota bacterium
GACCGAATGCATTGGTGCGGACATCCGGAAGCGTTGTCGTTGAGAGTGTGTTAGTGCTCAACCAGGATTTCGACGCGAATAATGATACGATCTTTATCTCGAACAGCGCACCCGACGCCGTGTCGGGACCGGGTCTGTTGACACGTGGGGCCATGCAACGGATGGTAAGAGTGGATACCGCTCAGGCATACCGGTTCGAAAGCCCTTCTACATACGTCGTCATTACCGGTGGACCGACAAATCCTTTCAAGATTACCATGTCCGCTTATCCCGATACTCTACCGGGGGATTTCGGCGCACACTGGTCCGCGATCGGAGGCGTCGTCGATACTCTTCTCAACCAGGCAACACTTGATAACGTAACGGACTTTTCTTCGTATACGCCCTGGACGTTCGGACTTGATCAAGGAGACAGCGGCTTACCGGCGATCAACCGAGTCTATGCCATTCACTCGACAGCCGATAGCGGCATCCTGGCGCGGGTGAGCTTACGGTATGACCAGGGGGAGGTCCCGGCCGGCACGGATGAAAGTTCATTGGTGCTACTCCGAAAAAAATTCTCGGACAGAGGTCCCTTGCGGGCGGATTGGAATATTATTTCACTCCCTGTGACCGTAGGCGATACCCGCAAGGAGAATCTCTTCCCGAGCGCCACTTCGCCTGCCTACGCATACGACGGAACCTCGAGCGGTTACGTGATATCGGATTCAATATCCAACGGAAAAGGCTACTGGATTAAGTTTGGGACAACTCAGATAGCAGATATCCCGGGGGAGATTCGGCTCGATGATACCGTGGAAGTGGCTGCCGGCTGGAATATGATCGGCGTCCTGAGCCTGCCGTTCGCCGCTCAAAGTGTGACATCAATTCCGGAGAATATTATCCGCGGTAAGTTTTTTGGTTACCAGGGTGGATATTTTACCGCAAACGATCTCTCTCCTTCGAAGGGATATTGGGTCAATGTCGCGCAGAGCGGCTTCCTGGTGTTTCATGCATCTGCCGATCAGAGCGTTGCAAAACAACAGGCCGCGCCCGTTGAAAACGGAATCGCACTCGAACGTTTTAACGAGTTGATCATTCGCGATGCCGTCGGACATGAACAAAAATTGTATTTTGGAACGGATGCAGCGATTGACCAGCTTTCATACCAATTACCACCGGTGCCTCCTCCGGGAAGCTTCGATGCGCGGTATTCTACAGGGACATCTTTGATTGTGTCGAACAGCAAAGAATCAAAGGAGTTCCCGATATTGGTTTCTTCCGAGAGTGACCTGATTACGGTCGCCTGGAAGATTAATGGCCCGGCCGACGGCGCAAGCCTGAGCGCAGGTAAGAGGGAGATCGCGTTGAACAAAAATGGATCGATCCAGTTGCCAGCTTCAGGGACCCCCCTGGTGCTAAAGACCAAAGGCCTGCAGTCGATCCCCAGGGAGTTTGCGTTGGAACAGAATTTCCCGAATCCGTTCAATCCTAATACGGTTATAACTTATGGACTCCCTGTCGATGCGCACGTTGTCCTGAGGGTCTATGATATTCTGGGTCGGGAGGTGAGAACGTTGATCGATGAGAATCAGCAAGCCGGGTTTAAGTCCGTCGAATGGAACTCAATGAACAACGACAGGTTGAGTATTGCAAGTGGGATTTATTTCTATCGCATCGAAGCGACCGGCGTCAGTCTCCCCCGAACGACCTTCATTAAAGTCAAGAAAATGTTGTTCCTGAAGTGAGATCAACGCACTAGGCGGCCACAATCCTGGATTTCACGATGCTCATGATCTCTGCCGATGCCGTCCTGATGGTGTTGAGAAGAGATGTCACTTCCTCGGACCTCCACCCGACGAACTCCGTATCGGTGATACCGCTGAGGTTGACTTGAACGTTGAGGGCCGCGCTTTCAGCCGCAGCGAGAAGCATCAGCGCGCTTACTCCGGCATCGCTGATTGAGCTGGCGTTTCCCTTATCTGCCGCTGTCTTCACCCAAGCCAACGCGTCGATCACATGCTTCATCACTTCGAGAGGGACTAATGCCGCCTCTTTCGTTGCTTCCTGGATAGCACTGGTTCTCAGCGCCTGCTGGTCCTCTCCCTCTTTGGGGAGCCGGTATGCCTCCATGACTTTGTTGAATGCCTCGGTGTCTTTATCGATGAGCCGGCTGAATATTCTCCGCAATTCCTCGGTCTTCTGCAGAACTCTCTTCACCTCGCCTTCGACTTCCAGATACTTCTTCTTCCCGATAGTGAGGTTGCACACCATGGACGTTAATGCCGCCCCAAGCGCGGCGGAAAGCGCCGCAACACTGCCGCCTCCGGGCGCCGGTGCAGCGGAAGCAACTTCATCGAGAAATTTCGAAATGGTTTTTTCGGTAAGCATATGGGCTCCTGGTGTCCTGTGTCTTAATTAACCTGAATATGACTTTATACCCGGCTCAATCGGGCGAAATTCTAAATCCTAATATCGAAATTCGAGCTTAGGATTTTGTTGAGATTTACCCTAATTCTGTTATAGAAAATTAGATCATGTATTCAATAATCTTCCTGGTCGGTTCAAACAGTTCGATCTGGCTCAACCCGAGCCGCTCGATGGCGAGGCGGATGAGCTCTTCCTCCCGTGCCGTGGATCCGTTGGAATAAAATGTTCCGGCCATGAGGAGGGCCTGTTTAGGGATGAGACCCACGACTTCGCTCCCGGTAACATCCACGCCGAGTTTTCGGGCTTCCTTTTTCACTTCTTCAAATGCCGTATGAGGAGACGTGACATTGAAATTCGTCAGGTTGATCGACACCTGTGCAATGTTCAGGCGTTCCACCGATACGCCCATCGCTTTAACGGCCTTTAACGTTCCCGGTATCTTTGTGGGCACGCCCTGAGGATCTTTGACCGTCCGCCCGCTTTCCCGGATGGCAAGCGCAATCGCGTGGGCGACTTCCTTATCGTTCGTCGCAAGATTGACATTGTAGGCAATAAGGAAGAACCTTGCTCCCGTGACAGTAGCCCCAGATTGTGCGTTGAAGATCGGCTCGCCGTAGTCGGGGAGCCACGCGGGGTTCCTGAGCTTTTCTTGAAGCCCCTCATACTCCCCCTTCCGGATTGTCGCAAGATTTTTTCGTTCGGCAATCCGTGCAGCCTCTTCATAAAGATATACGGGAATTCCGAGTTCATCTGCAACGCGCTTTCCATATTCCTCAGCCAGGCGGATGCAGTCTGCCATTGTTACTCCGGAGACAGGCACAAACGGGACCACGTCGGTCGCGCCGAGCCGGGGATGTTCGCCTTTATGCCGGCGCATATCGATAAGCCTGGCGGCAGTTTGGGTCGCTTCAAATGCCGCTGCCCTCACGGCGTCGGGCTCACCCACGAACGTCACGACACTGCGATTGTAATCTTTGTCCGGCTCGACGCTGAGCAGGTTCGCCCCCTTGACAGTCCGAATGCTCTCGGCAATTGCGTCGACAATCATCTGATCCCGGCCTTCACTGAAATTTGGAATGCACTCTACTATCGCGGTCATGGCTGTGGAGGTTGCGGGTTTGAGGTTACAGGTTGGTGATTAAGGATTCAATTTCCGATATCAGCGCCCCAGTCAAAACTCCAGCACCACGCCATTCTTGACGACTTTCCAGACGTGGTTCTGGCCGAAGTGATAGGGCAGGAACTTGTAATGCGGAATATCGAGGACGATGAGATCGGCATTCTTGCCGGTTTCGATGCTGCCGGTTTCATTCGAAAGATTGAGCGCCGCCGCCGCATTCAGCGTCGATGCGGTAATCGCCTCCTCCGGGCTCATTCCCATCTGCGCACACGCAATCGTCATCATCATCGGCATGCTGTACGACATGCAGGAGCCGGGATTGAAGTCTGTCGCGAGCGCCACCGGCACATCCGCATCGATGAGCTTTCGCGCAGGCGCATGAGGATGGTTGAGAAAAAAAGAAACGCCGGGCAGCAGTGTCGCAACGACGCCTGCCTGCGCAAGCGCGGCAATCCCCTTGGCCGACACGTGCTCGAGGTGATCGGCAGACGCAGCTTCAAGCGAGGCCGCGAGCTCGGCGCTCCGCGACGAGGTGAGCTCTTCTGCGTGAAGCTTCGGCGCCATTCCGAATTGTTTGGCCCGGGTGAGAATGGTGTGGCTCTCTTCCAGGTCGAAGTATCCTTGTTCACAAAACACATCACAGAATGCCGCAAGCTTCTTCCCCCCGACATAGGGAATCATCCGGTCGACAATTTCCTTGACGTACTCTTTTTTCCTGCCATGAAACTCTGGCGGCACGGCATGAGCTCCGAGGAACGTCGGGATAACCGTAATGACCTCCTCGTTGTTCAGCTCATTGATGGCTTCAAGCGACTTCATCTCATTTTCCATGTCGAGTCCATAGCCGCTTTTGACCTCAACCGTTGTTGTCCCATGCTCCAACATCGCCCCCAGATAGTGGCGTGCCTGCTTTTTTAGATCCTTTTTTGATACCTCACGGGTTTTTCTCACGGTGTCGAGAATGCCTCCACCCTTCGCCGCAATTTCCTGATAGGTTGCCCCCGCACTGCGCATGGCGAACTCATCCTCGCGGCTCCCGCCGAAGAGGAGATGGGTATGAGAGTCGATGAAACCCGGCATCACTACTTTGTCGATGCAATCGAGCACGTCGGTCTCTTTCATACTGCGCATCGAAAGCTCTTCCATTCTCCCGAGCCAGGCAACCTTCTGGTTTTCGATGAGCACCGCGGCGTTCTCGATGACGCCGAGGTCGCTCATGTCGCTGCCAATCTTCGCGCGTTTACCGCGGGAGGGGACGGTGACCAGCTGGTTGATATTTATGAGAGCAAGATGCAACTGCGCAGAAGCGATATGAATAAATGATGTGAAGCAGGGGAAGATACAGAAAAAGTCTTGTTTTCACAAAACTCAGCGACAGCGGCGAGTGGGTCAACAGACAATGAAAGACAGCGTTACAACACCAACCTGTACAGCAGCCACTCCTTCATTTGTTTCGCGCCGTACGTATCGTAGAATCGAATCGCGTTTTTGTTCCAGTCAAGCACGGCCCACTCCATTCTGCCGCAGCGGCGACGCTTCGCCTCGGCGACGCAGTGACGAAAGAGCTTCAAGCCGATCCCTTTGCCGCGATACTCCGGCAATACGAAGAGGTCCTCAAGGTATAGTGTGGGTTTTGCAAGGAAGGAAGAATAGGTTTCGAAGATGAATGCGTAACCAACCGCTTTTTTATCCACAATAGCGAAAAACGGATCGAAGCGACTGCGTTTACCAAAACCGTCCCGCGTGAGCCGGGCACGAGCCGCCCTGGTCGGCCTCCTGAGCTTTTCGAAATCGGCGAGTGCATCGACAAGAGAAAGGAACGTCCTTGCTTCCGACTTCCGCGCGCGGCGTA
>DASYTP010000066.1:0-2824 GCA_036002145.1 Bacteroidota bacterium
ATGATCTACAAAGATATTGCCGAAGTTATCGGCATGGACATTTCCACGATCAGCAGGGTTGTGAACGGGAAGTACGTACAAACGGAATACGGCGTTTACGAACTGCGCCACTTCTTCAGCGATAAACTCACGACCCAATCCGGAGAGGAAGTGTCCAATAAGGAAGTCAAAAAGACGATCAGGGAGATCATCGATGCGGAAGACCGGCAAAAGCCGCTGAGCGACGACAAGATCGCTGAGATGCTCAACACCGATGGATTAAACATCGCGCGCCGCACCGTGGCAAAATACCGGGAAGCGATGATGATCCCCGTGGCTCGCCTTCGCAGGAAAATCTAATCACCTTTATTCTATCGTTCATGGCCCCTCTCTTTCATTCTACGACGGTAATCGGCTTGACGCGGAACGGACACACAGTCATCGGCGGCGACGGTCAGGTGACAGTGGGTTCTGCGGTTATGAAGCAAGGGGCTCGAAAGGTGAGAAAACTGTACGATAACACAGTGCTTGCGGGGTTCGCCGGTTCGGCCGCGGATTCATTTACGCTCTTTGAGCGATTTGAAGATAAGCTTCAGCAGTATCACGGCAACTTGCTCCGTGCGGCGGTCGAGTTGGCGAAGCAATGGCGCACGGACAAGTATCTCCGGCAGCTTGAAGCATTGCTTGCGGTACTCAATAAGACCGAAGCATTGGTGATCTCCGGCACCGGAGAGGTCATCGAGCCGGACGACGGCATCGTTGCCATCGGATCGGGAGGAAATTTTGCCCTCACCGCCGCCCGGATGCTTGTGAAGCATACGAATCTCTCCGCCCAGGATATTGTGAAGCAATCACTCGAGGCTGCAGCGGACGTTTGCATCTACACGAACAAGAATATTGTGATTGAGGAGTTGTAAGTCGAGAATGGGATGAACACAGCGAGGACAGATGAATAGAAAACATCAGAAGGAATTGCCGAGAGAGCTGACGCCGCGCGAAATTGTCCGTGAGCTCGATCGATACATCATTGGTCAGCAGGCGGCCAAGAAATCTGTCGCCATCGCGATACGGAATCGGTGGCGGAGACTGCAGACGCCGGAGCACATGCGTGAGGAAATCATGCCGAACAACATCATCATGATCGGTCCGACGGGCGTCGGGAAGACGGAGATCGCACGACGGCTTGCAAAATTAGTGAACGCGCCGTTCCTCAAGGTGGAAGCCTCAAAGTTCACCGAGGTCGGCTACGTGGGCCGGGACGTGGAGTCCATTATTCGCGATCTCACTGAGTTTGCCGTGAACATGCTCAAGGGTGAAAAAGCCGTTGAAGTTCAGGAGAAAGCCATGAAATTGGCTGAAGACCGGATCCTCGATATCCTCGTTCCCCCTGTGAGGCGACATCAGCCCGTGGTGGCCGAAGCGGAATCCGCAACCGAACACCTCCTCGACACCGACGATGCCAAGACTACCCGTGAAAAATTCAGAGAAAAGCTTCGCCGTGGCGAGCTTGAAGAGCGCACGCTCGAGATTGACGTGACGACCGGGCAGCTTCCGTCGATGCATGTCTTCGGACCCGTCAGCATGGAAGAGATGGGGGTCAACATCCAGGAAATGTTCGGCAATATGCTCCCCAAGCGCACAAAGAAGCGGAAGGTAACGGTTGACGAAGCAAGGCAATTCCTCATCCACGAGGAATCCCAAAAACTCATCGACTCCGATGCGCTCGTTAAAGAAGCGATAATGCGGGTAGAAAACTCCGGGATTGTATTTATCGACGAAATCGACAAAGTCGCAGGTGAGAAGGGGCATTCGGGGGGTCCGGATGTTTCACGCGAGGGAGTTCAGAGGGATCTTCTGCCGGTCGTCGAGGGGACTGCTGTCATGACCAAGTACGGCTTGGTGCGCAGCGACCACATCTTGTTCATCGCCTCGGGGGCATTTCATGTCTCGAAGCCTTCGGATCTCATTCCCGAGCTTCAGGGGCGATTTCCCATCCGTGTCGAACTAAACAGTCTGACCGAACAAGATTTTGTAAAGATCCTTACAATACCGCAGAACGCGCTCATCAAACAGTACTCCGCCTTGCTCGAAACCGACGGCGTGAAGCTGGAGTTTGCGCCGGACGGAATCCGCGAAATAGCGGCGACGGCCGCAGAGGTGAACGATCAGGTGGAAAACATCGGAGCCCGGCGGCTCCACACGATCATGACAACCCTGCTTGAGGAAATCCTTTTTGAGACCCCCGAGAAATTCAACGGAAGTTCGATTCTTGTCACAAAGGAGATGGTAGAGGAGAGGCTCAGCGACATCGTGAAGAATAAGGATCTGAGCAGATATATACTATAGGGGGAACGGAAATACGTTCAACAATATATCTCGACAAAACTCAAGTATCGTCAATGAACCTTATCGCCCGTTGAAGGTGGCTGGAAGCCGAACCCTCCCGTAGTCGGTTCCCCGTGAATCTTAATCTCCCCGTAGGCCCGCTCATATTTTTCGATATTGTCCTTCAACGCGTTAAGCAGAAGCTTGGCATGCTGGGGGGTCGTAATGATGCGGGCCAAAACTTTTGCCTTTGGAACTCCGGGGAGGACGCGGGTAAAGTCTATAACAAATTCTGCAGGTGAATGCGTAAGAATGGCCAGGTTTGAATAGATGCCTTCCGCTTCTTTTTCACCAAGCTCGATGTTAATTTGCTGTTGTTGCTGGGGTTGATTTGCCATGGCTAACCCTTCATTGTGGATTATTTCTTTCTGAGCTCGTCAGCTTTCATCAGCGCTTCCTGTGCGTCTTTCACCCGTCCGGCGCCGCCATACGCGGTAGCCAGAGCCTCGTAAATATCGGG
>DASYTP010000067.1:0-6086 GCA_036002145.1 Bacteroidota bacterium
GAGTATTTGTAATTCCATCCACCTCCCCGTACAATCGGGATCCGACCGGATCCTGAAAGCAATGAACCGAACGTACAATCGCGCTCATTACCTCCGGCTGGTGGACAAGATCAAGCAGGCCATTCCCGATGTTTGTCTCTCAACAGATATCATCGTCGGCTTCCCGACTGAGACTGAGGAAGATCACCGCGAAACGCTGGAGTTATTGAAGGAAGTCGGGTATGACGGCGCTTTTATGTTCAAGTATTCGCCCCGGGAGAATACACCTGCCTATAAAATGATCGACGACGTCGGGATGGAAATAAAAACGCGACGGATCGGAGAGATCATGGAGGTGCAGAAACTGATTTCCGAAAGTAAGAATCGACGGCACGTCGGACAAGAGTTCGAGATATTGATCGAAGGAGAGAGTAAAAAGTCCTCTGCTGATTGGCAGGGACGGACAGACGGAAACAAGACGGTCGTCGTCCCGAAAGGAAATGTAAAGATAGGGGATTATGTAACGGTGAAGATTAGCCGGGCGAATTCTGCGACGCTGTTCGGGGAGGTTGTTGCCGGCCTCACTGTTGAAACGGAAGAGGCGGCATGAAGAGCTGGGCCCTCCCGTTGATCGCTTTTGGGTATCTGTTCGGACCCTGGCCCTCTCAGATGAGAGCTCAAAACGTTGATGCAGTAGTGGAATCGTTCGTCGACAGGATGGAGAAGGGAGATACCGAAGAGGCAAAAAAATCTTTACCCGATCTTGCGGCGAGATACCCGAACAGTCCCGCGGTGATGTATCTGCAGGGCCGGCTCACTCAGAACGGCGTCGAAGCGGCGAAAAGCTATCAAAGCATCGTCGATAACTTCCCACACAGCCAATGGACTGACGACGCACTCTACGCTCTTTACCAATTTCATTATACCCTCGGACATTACAGGACCGCGGATCAGAAGCTTCAACAACTGAGAAGAGAATATCCAGACTCTCCTCTTCTTTCGCTGAAGCACGCGCGATCAATCCCGGAGCGTGGGGACGATACGGTCAGTCTTCCGACGAAGGAGATCGCTTCGGCCGAGACGACGAAACAGGTGTCCCCCGATGTCCAGCCGGTCACCGAGCCGTATACATTGCAATTGGGGGCTTTCTCTTCGGTGAAGAATGCGGAGAACCAGAAAAATCTGTTGGAGGAGATGGGTGTGAACGTAGAAGTGACGAACAAGGTCCGGGGCGGACGAAGCCTCTATCTCGTATGGGCAGGAAGTTTTGCGACTTCCGCACAGGCGAGGGCATTTGGCCAGAAGATCAAGGACAAGTACAAGGTCGATTCGATAATCGTGGAGAAGTACTGAGACGATGGACAGGGATGATTTTCAACGACAGCACGGCATCATCGGCCAATCGGTAGAGATCGCAGAAATCATTGATGTCATCCGCCAGGTCGCGCCGACCGACCTGACGGTACTCGTCACGGGTGAGAGCGGCACCGGTAAGGAAGTGATCGCGAAGGCGATTCATCATGCAAGTCGACGCTCAGGCAAGCCGATGGTTTCGGTGAACGCAGGCGCCATCCCTGAAGGCATCATTGAAAGCGAGCTCTTCGGTCATGAAAAAGGCGCATTCACTGGTGCCGGAGAGACCCGCAAGGGGTACTTTGAGCTTGCCGATGGTGGGACTGTTTTTCTCGATGAGATTGGGGAACTGCCGATTGCGACGCAGGTAAAGTTCCTCCGCGTCCTCGAGAACGGCGAGTACATGCGCGTCGGCTCTGCGGCGCCCCGAAAAGTCGACATCCGGGTCATTGCAGCAACTAACAAAGATTTGGAGTCGGAGGTCCGCCATGGAAATTTCCGTGCCGACCTGTTCTTCAGGTTGAGGTCGATCAACATTCGCATCCCGGCGTTGCGGGAACGGAAAGAAGACATTCCCCTCTTTTTCAATGAATTCGCGAAGCAGATAAGTGAAAAGAATGGGATCCCATTTTCCGGCATCACCAATGAAGCCATGGAGATATTGAAAAACTATCGTTGGCCGGGCAATATCCGCGAGCTCCGTAACATCATCGAGAGCATGATCGTCATCGAACGCGGCAGGCTGATCGACGCGGTCGACGTCAGGAAGTATCTCAATGAAAAGCAGGACGGAGGGCGCAACCTCCCCGTGTACACCCACAAGACTCCCGATCAGGCCGAACGGGAGCTTATCTACAGGGCGCTTCTGGAGATGAAAAGCGATATCATGGAGATCAAGAACCTCATCGGCCACTCGAACGGGGGACGCGCGGTTGCAGTAGGCTCGAATTATGTGGAAGCGCGCGTCGACACCGATGAGCACCGCAGTCTGGGAGAGCGGGTCGTCCCGATCGATGAGATGGAGAAACGGATGATCATCGCAGCCCTCGAACGTTTTAGCGGCAACCGGCGGCTTGCCGCGAAGGCACTGAATATCAGCGAGCGGACCTTGTACCGCAAGATCAAAGAATACGGCCTGGAGTAACCATGACGCGATGGTTTCTCGCTCTCGTGCTCGCAACAGGACCCGGGCTTCTTTCAGGGTGCTATTCATTTCGCGGCGGGTCGGTTGCCTCACACCTGAAGACGATTGCAATTCCATTGTTCGATGATCAGAGCGGATCGGCGGAGCCGGGGTTGAGAGAGAAATTCACAAACAAACTCATTGACCGTTTTCGACAGGACAATAGCCTCGAAGTGACTGACAAAACTCGCTCCGACTCCGTGATCGAAGGTATCATCATCTCGCTCGTCGACGATCCGTACGTCGTCGTGCAGGGTGAGTCGGTCACCCAACGAAAAGTCACGATAGCGGTAAAGGCGACCTACCGCGATGCAAAACTGAACAAACAAGTATGGGACAAACAATTATCGAACTGGGGGACGTATGAGCTCGGCGGCGGAGCCGAACAGCGTCTTGCCGGGATAGACGCCGCCATCGATAAACTCACGGAAGATATTCTCAACGAAACCGTATCCTCATGGTAATCGACCGATTCTCCACAACATAAAGGTATCATAAAACGTTCATGCAAGATTTTATCATCGGTACGTACTTTTTTTCGCTGACGATCCTCTTTCTGTTCGGATCGAGCGGCTTCGTGATGATTTACTATTACATGAAACACCGCAACACGAAGCAGGAGCCCGCGGAAGAGCTTTCGGTATTTCCCCTCGTGACAATCCAGCTCCCGCTGTACAACGAGTACTACGTCATCGAGCGGCTCATCGACGCCGTGTGCCGGATGGATTACCCGAAGGAGCGGCTGGAAATTCAGGTCCTCGACGACTCCACGGACGAGAGCGTCGAGGTCGCTGCCTGCCGTGTGGCACTGTACCGGCAACAGGGATTCGACATCAAGCATGTTCGACGCAACTCGCGCGCCGGCTACAAAGCCGGGGCGTTGAAAGAGGGGCTCGTAACTGCCGAAGGCGAGTTTATCGCAGTATTCGATGCAGACTTCGTCCCGAATCCGGATTTCCTGCGGAAGACACTTCCGTACTTCTTTCAGAATGAGCATACCGGCCTCGTTCAGACTCGTTGGTCTCACCTGAACGGAGATTATTCAGTCCTCACAAGAATTCAGGCAATGGCACTCGACGGCCACTTCGTCATCGAGCAGAATGTCCGCAACAAGGCGGGGTTTTTCATCAATTTCAACGGTACCGGGGGCATCTGGCGGAAATCTTGCATCCTCGATGCAGGTAATTGGGAATCCGACACGCTCACGGAGGATCTCGATCTTAGTTACCGGGCACAACTTCGAGGCTGGAAGTTCAAGTTCCTCAACGACGTCACCTCTCCCGCCGAGCTTCCCTCCGAAATCAACGCACTGAAGTCGCAGCAATTCCGGTGGACGAAGGGCGCCATTGAAACCGCGCGCAAGATCCTCCCGAGGGTCTGGCGATCGGAATTGCCGTTTGAGAAGAAAGTACATGCAACGTTTCACCTCACCAACAATATCGTGTTTCCGTTCATCCTTGTCGCAGGCATATTGAATGTACCGCTGATCTTCATCAAGCACCAGGGGGGATACGAGATGTACTTTACGATCATGGCCGTCTTCGTCTTCGCCTTTCTCGGCTCGTTCCTCTTTTACATGTATTCGCAAAAGGACGTCTACCAGGACTGGCAAAAGAGGATGTTGCTATTTCCGCTCTTTATGGCCGGCAGCATGGGGTTCGCGGTGAATAACACCAGGGCTGTTTTCGAGGGACTGATCAGGAAGAAATCCGCGTTCGTGCGTACCCCGAAGTACTCCGTCATTGGGAAAAATGACAAGTGGATAGACAAAAAGTATGCGCTGATGAAATTCGATTTCACCGTTGTGATTGAGCTTCTGCTCGCCCTGTATTGCCTCTTCGGCGTCGCGGCGTCGATCTATTATCTCGAGCTTGCGGCGGTGCCGTTCCAGATGCTGTTCTCGATGGGCTTCGGGCTTGTCGCCTGGCTGTCGGTCAGACACGCCTGGTCTGCGCGAAAGATTGCAACCGCAAAGAGAAATATCTTGACGAAGGCATAAGGTTATGGTGAATTCAGGAGTGTAGTAATGGTATTGGGAACTTGATTGGGATTTGGGATTTGCGTTTATCACTTTTCACTTTGCATTCTCCACCGTATGACCCTCCCCGAAATTGAACAAAAACTATCACAGGATCCCGGCTCACCGCTGTTCGCAAGGTTGGCGAAGGAACTGCTGTCGATCGGGCGCGTCGTAGAGGCGAAACAACTCTGCGTGAATGGATTGAGACGATATCCTGCGTACGCAACTGCACACCTCGTGCTTGCCGAATGCTACTGTGCGGAGAAGAATTACACGAAAGCGCTTGAGTATGTGCAATCGGCGCAGACCATACTCCCGGACTCGGCATTACTGAGATCGCTCCTTGATGAGTGGAAGGTGGCAAGCACACAACAGCAACGAGAACCATCGCCACCGCCGAAGCCTGTCGAGATTCAACCTCCCGGCGCAACTGATGTTTCCACCGAAGGTAATCGCTTAGAGGAGGCGCCGGAAGCTCCGCGCATCACGCAGGCGGAGCCTGGCTCACTAAAGATGCCCCTCTCCTGGCCCTTGCTTTCCCAGGAACTCCGGAGCAATGAACCTCTTGTCCCCGAAACTGCCCCTGCTTCCCCGATGCCGCACGGCGAATTGCTTGTTGAGACCGCCCCGCCCCAACGCGCAGACGAGGAGCTATCGCCGAGTATTGACACAAGAATCGTAAGCAAGACATTGGCGGAAATTTACGTTTCACAGGGCGCGTTCGCCGAAGCCATCCTGACCTACCGCCTTCTCAAACAAAAGCGTCCGGCCCAGAGTGAGGAAATCGATCAGCGCATCAGGGAGCTGGAGCCGAAGGCGCAAGAGAAAGCGACGCTGTAAAGAATGGCGGCTCTTCCAGAGCGGTAGGAGTGGAGAATTCGCATGAAATCCGTCAAAGACAAGTTCTCCGCTCAGGCAGACCCTTACGCAAAATTCCGACCTCGTTATCCCGAGGATCTTTATGCGTTCCTTCTTGGCCTACCTACGGAGTTTACGAGCGCGTGGGACTGCGGAACGGGCAACGGACAGGTTGCCGGCAAACTCGCTGAGAAATTCGAGCGAGTGTATGCAACTGATATCAGCAAACAGCAGTTGGACAACGCCGTACGAAAGCCGAATATCAGGTATGACGTTGCAAGGGCGGAACAAACGAGCCTCCCCCCTGCCAGCATCGATCTGATCACGTCGGCGCAGGCAATCCATTGGTTCGACTTCGATGCATTCTATGCCGAAGTCCGGAGAGTCGCAAAACCGCGTGCGATCATCGCCGCCTGGGCGTATAACCGCATTTCGATCTCTTCCGCGATAGATCCCATTATCGACGATTTATACCACAATACGCTCGGGAGCTACTGGGACCCGGAGCGAAAATTTGTGGATGAGAACTATGAGTCGATCCCGTTCCCTTTCAATGAAATCGAAGCACCACGATTACAAATCACCGCGAGCTGGAGATTCGAACAGGTGATAGGATATCTGAATTCATGGTCGAGCGTGCAAAACTACATCAAACAACATCTCCGCAACCCGGTCGATGCCGTCGAAAAGAAA
>DASYTP010000068.1:0-5827 GCA_036002145.1 Bacteroidota bacterium
TAGCTTGAGAGCTTGAGAAAATCCACTTCACAATCAATGGAGAGATGGCGAATGAGGTCGGACATGAAGACGAAAGACCCGTTCAGGATTCCTATGAAAATCGGGATCCGGCCTTTGTAGTCCTTGCTGATCTGACGCGCAAGTTGTTTGACGCGGCGCTGGATGGTGGCTTCCGACAGGTAGGGGATGAACGTGTCGTTGTTAAGGGTGATTGTTTTTTTCATCGGGCGCTCGTTATGATCGGGGGTAGTATTCGAGACGTATGATAGTTCTCGTGGCATCAGTGACCTTATAGCGATCGTCGAGCCGTTCGCCGCAGATCCAGACAATTTCATCGTCGGAGATGAGAAGCGGAATGGAATGCTTCTCGATCAGGGGGACTTTCTCGTCGATGAAGAAATCGCTCACTTTTTTTTTCTCGTTCATCCCTAGTGGGACGAACGCATCGCCATCATTCCACGTGCGCAGGATGAGATCCGCGGAGAGAGTGCTGCCGTCGACATACTCGACGCGCGGATCCCCGGTGAAGTCGGCGCGGGGAACGGTTGCCGATCCGAAATGAAAATACTCGAAGTCGTACTCCTTGTCCAGCTGAATGAGATATCTGTAAGAGCTCAACCGGCGGTCCCGGGAAAAAATAAGCTGGTCCCGGTTGCGGTAACATACGCCATCTTTCGAGACCGACACGGCCGCACCCGTAACACTCTGGGCGACGCCCATCATCGCCCGCACCAAATTAAAATCAATCTCCGTCTTCGTGAACTCGCGGGCGACGTGTTGCAGGACGTATTCCTGCAGCAGCAGGGGAACCCCTTCCAGCCCGTTAAGATCCACCCTGATCTCATTGTCGGAGGTCCGGGAAATGAGCTTCGGAACAATTCTTCCGACTTCGTTGAGGACGTATTGTTCGACCTGTTCGAAGACGTCGGCGGTGCGGCGAAGCGTTCCGATCACGTTCGGATTAATGTTTTCCTGGATAAGCGGCATCACCTGGTGGCGGAGAAAATTTCGCGTGTAATGAAGCTTGGCGTTGCTGGAATCTTCCCGAAACGTCAGGCCCCGTTGATTCGCATATTCCGCGATATGTTCGCGCGTCGTGGACAACAGCGGACGGATGACGGCGATATCTTTCCTCATGACCGGAATTCCGGTGAGGCCGTGAATGCCTGTGCCCCGGACCAGGTTGAGAAGGATTGTCTCGGCGTTATCATTCGCATGATGCGCCGTTGCAATTTTCTGAAATCCAATCGATGTTCGAAGTTTTGTCAGAAACCCGTACCGCAAATCTCTTGCCGTTTCCTGAATCGACCGCTTGTTGACCTCCGAGAGGGCCGCCGTATTTGCCTTCTCAATGTAACACTGGAGGCCATAACGCACCGACTTCGTTCGAACGAACTCTTCATCTTCGTCGGACTCCACACCTCGAAGCTGATGGTTGAAGTGTGCGATAACCAGCCCCAGGTGCAACTGGGATTTCAATTCGACCATTGCGTCGAGCAGCACAATCGAGTCAACGCCGCCGCTCACCGCGAGAATCACCTGTTCTCCCGGGGCAATCAGCTTGTACCGCTGGAGAAAGTTCTCGAGATCGCGAATCAATGGTTGTTCAGACATACCGATCCGGGATTGGCGATTAAAAAAATGCCTTTCAGATCACCGTTCTGAAAGGGTTTGGCGACGCGTAGCGGGGGAGGGACTCGAACCCCCGACCGATGGATTATGATTCCATAGCTCTAACCAACTGAGCTACCCCGCCTCAAATGTTTGAAAATATACGACAAAAACGATAGATAAGCAATTTGACTGTGGAGGAGTAGGATGGTATTTTAGTAGTTGAGTAGTTGAGTAGTTGAGTAGTTGAGATGATGAGATATGAGATGATGAGACGGGGCACGTGGAGTAATGGAGTGACGGAGCACAAAGCACAAAGTACGAAGTACCAATCGCAAGTGACCAGTGACGAATGACGAATGACCAATGCACCAATGCACCAACTCACTCACCACCACGACCAGAATTCGACTCTGATAAATCGGACGATTCTTCGTGTCAGGAGTTCGATCGCTTTGTGCTCGCCGCAAAGAATTTTCGCGTTCCCGCTCATTCCCGATTTGAGGAGAAGGTTGCGATTATCGATCTCTGTCGTTACAGAGATGCTTCGCTCCCCGCCGCCCGCCTCGTGCATAGTCGCCGTTGGTGCGACGGCGATAACGGTACCGGAGAAGCTCTCTTGAGGGAACGATCGCGCTTTGAGTTCGACAGGTTGTCCTGGGTGTACGTCGGCAATTTCTTTTTCCGGGACGGCGATCTCGGCCGTAATTTTGCGCAGGTCGTGTACAGTGGCGATAAGATCGCCCTTGGCCACGTGTTGTCCCAATTTTTCCTTCGGTTTGTGAGTGGTGATAATTCCATCGTTCGGACTGACGACGGTGAGAAGCCGGAACTGTTCTTCAAGATAGTGCCGTTGAGCCTCCAGGCTTCGGAGTTCCGCCTCGGCGGCTTCGATCTGTTCCGGCCTGTTCCCCGCCCGCAGGACTTTGAGGTGATCCCTGGCCTCCTCCAGTTCTTTCTGTGTGACGGCGACTAACTCTTCGGTTCTCTGGAATTCCTTTTTCGATTGAATGTTCTTTTCGTACAGCGCCTTTTCGATGTCGTAATTCTTCTGCGCATATTTAAGCCGTTCTTCCGCTTTTCCAATCTGCGTTTTCGCCAACTCGATTTCTTCTATACGCACCCCCGCTTTCAGCAATCGCACCTGGGCCTGCTTCTCGTCGATTGCGGCGGTAATTTTCCGTAGCTCGGCATCATTATCACGTCCGGAGAGCCGTGCAACGACGTCACCTTTCTTTACGACGTCCCCTTCCTCGACATTGATCTCCTCAATAATCCCTTCCACTCCAGCACGCACGTCGGAGTTATGTGCCGGCAACATGACAAATTCTCCTGCAACCCTGAGTTCCATCCGCACGACAAAGAGAGCGATGACCCCCGCCACAAGGATCGCGTAGAAGATTGTTCGCCTCTTCATCCATACCGGATGTTCCTGCGTGTTTGCCATTACGCGTGAAAGTAGTCTTCGACGAAGATTGCCCAGCCGATTACGGAAGAGTCCAACGAGGAGCACTGTGAAGAAGACAAAGCCATAGCCCTGATATGTTGTGACAAGATAACCACCGACATTTGAAATTGCAACACCGAGCAGCCATGATGTGTAGGCTGCCGCAAGCAACCCATAGAGGACGTAGATGCGCCGTTCACGCCTCTTGACGTTTGACATGAGGCCCGGAGAAAACCCAAGAAATGCCTTTATGATGTCGCGCAGATAGGTGAATGCTCTGCTCCGCAGGTTTGGGATCCCAAGATAATCGCTCAGGATGTAATAGCCGTCCAGTTTGATCAGTGGATTCATATTGAACAGCTGCTTGAACCCCGAAGTCGCCACGACAACAAGGGAGGCAAAGTTGATGAATGTGTTTGGCTCAGTTGCTCTCCAGGCAAGCGTTGCGAGCGACCAGATAAGAAGCTCGGTGTAAGCGCCGGCAAAAGCGACAAGACACCGTTTCGATTTTTCAGGGAACAGCCAAGAATCACTTACGTTACAATAGAACGCAGGCATGAAATATATCAGGAGAAAACCCATCTCGTGTACACTTCCGCCGTATCGCTTGCAGGTCAATCCATGGCCGAATTCGTGCGCCGTGATGACGAGAAGGACGATGACCCAGGCCGCAAAGACTGAATGGTTTCGAAAAATCGTCCCCAGGCTGAGAGTTATTTCGTCCCAGCGAGCAATGCTTATGCCAAGGGCCAGCAAGAAACAAGCAACTGAGAACAGGAGGAAGGATTTCGTATAGACAAAACCGAGAGTTTTGTTGAGACTGGTGAGCAAACGATCCGGGTCGAGCCATTTAACTCTCACGTAGAAGAGATCGCCACGGATCCGTTTTGGTGAGCGTGGCTGGGGAGTTGATTGTAAGCTGCCGCTCTCAAGAAACCCCAGGCCTTTGACTCGTTCAAGAAATTGCTCGACGTTTTCGCGGGAGAGAGAAACCTGGAATCGTTCTTGAACGCTTCTCTGCAGTGTCTCCGGTGACGTGGTCCCGTTCAGGCTGGACAGGATAAATCCTTCGACTTCTCTGAACCGGAAAAAACGTCCTGATTGGGGATCCTTCACGACCAGTGCTGAATCTCCGGACCCCGCTTGAGGACTGATGATCAAGTCCGGCCTGAGTCTGAGCTCTTCAGTGTACATGGTTCGCTCCGACTACAAGGAAAGTGAGCCATCTGGTACCTGATGGCTCACTCTCTCGTGTTCTCTCTTCAACCGTTGCAAGGCCATCTGCTGACTTGTGGTCAGAACATCAAAGGATAGAATTGCGACGGAAGAAGTCGTTCGTACGAGATACGGGCAATTGCATCTCGTACATTACGGGTGAACGGGCTGCGGAGAACTGCCGTTCGACACCGCGTTGCCGTTACCATTGCCGGCACTTCCCGATCCGCTGTTGCCGGCGGCAACTACGGGGTCCGGGGCGATCCTTTCCTCGAGTTCTTCCACTTCGAGGCGGATTTCAGGCTGCTTTTTCATACGTTCCCACCACCTTTCTTCAATGGTTGTTGGTGATTTCCATCCCCACAGAAGGACAGCGAGCCGCCGTGAGTCCGACGGTTCATTCTATCCCGTCTCCTCTCCTATGACTGATCACTCAGCTATTCCCTTACGACTGCAGATTCCTAGGGACCTGTCCCTTCCGGAATCGCGCCTTTCGGGACCGCGTTGTGATCGTTGTTGTTGTTGGGGTTATCGGGGTTGTTGTGCAACGCCCCAACTGTGTCGGGTGCAATCCGTTCTTCGAGCTCTTCGAGCTCAAGACGGATATCAGACTGGTTCGACATTGATCTCACCTCCTTTCGTTCAGTTCACGTGAGAAAATTCCAGTCTTACGGGCCGGTTGATACCTCGCCGCCCGTGCCTTCGTTCCCCGGATTATTCGTATTGTTCAGTGGGGGATTGTTGTTTCCCGGATTTCCACCGCCAACCGGATCTGGGGCTATGCGTTCCTCGAGTTCTTCGAACCCGAGCTGGATCTCTGGACGCGCTACCATATTGCTCACCTCCTTTCTTCGGTCGATTTTCTGCTCCTCGGGTCAGGATCATAGCTGACCCCCGGAGTTCTGTGAAAACTCAAAGGAGTGTTTGCGAACCTGCAAGTGCGGGTTACTTGCCTGCTGTGTTAGGTCCTCCAGGCACTGCGCTGTTTTCTGGGTTTGCAGTCCCTTCCGGATTTGCGGTTTGGGCTGGATGTCCGCCACCTAGCGGATCTGGCGCAATACGTTCCTCGAGCTCTTCAATTTCGAGATTGACCCTGGCTCGGTTTTCCATTATTCTCACCTCCTTTCGGTCTCGGATGAGATGTCTTGCGCATTCTTTGTTTGGAAAGATGAAAGCCGACTATCTAGTCTAAATTAACCTCTAATGGGTATGAACGGCTCGGAAAAACCTTTGGTTCCCCGATAATCAGAATGTAAAATGGGTAAACCGCGAAGTGTTACTTGTTCATCGCGAAATTTGACCTCCCGTAGCCGATGATTTTTTTAGATTAATGAATACTTGCGAATTAAATTTGCTTAACATATACTGTTCTTTTAGTAGATGAGTATTTGAGAAGATGAGTATGTGAGATCATGAGAGATTGAGAAGTTGAGATGGGCGAAGGAGAGTTGAGCCTGCGAAGAGTAAACAGAAGTCAGTAAACAGAAGTCAGTAAACAGTGTCTTGTCCTGAAATAGGTTGACAGAAAATGAAAGGACAGGACCTATGGAGCAG